>CBETWC010000009.1:0-14377 GCA_965539925.1 uncultured bacterium | reverse complement strand
CCTGATACCTGATACCTGATACCTGATACCTGATACCTGATACCTGATACCTGATTATCCATCACTCCCCGCAGCCCTGGCCTCCATTGATGGACGTGACAACGTGGGCGGAACTCTGTCCCGTTGCGTACCCCCACAGGCCGGTCCACGTGTTCAGGTCGTAGGACCAGGCTCCGACCGATGGATCGAAGAAGGCTTCATCCATCGCGTACAGAGGGCCTCCGTAGGCCGCCTCAAGCATCTCGACGGAGGATCCGATCCCGATGCCCTTGGTCGTGAGCAGGTCTGGCGGGGAGCCTGTGTAGTAGTACGCGAAGAAATGGGGCACTCCCCCGAACCAGAAATCAGTATCCGCATGGGTGAACAACATCACGAACTCACCCCAGTGCACACCGCGGATGTCGGTACCCGGACAGGTTCCGTACACCGAGAATGAGTCGATCCACCCGGAGTCATTGTCCGGAGCGCCGAGGACCGCAGCGACTGCTGCGATCGCGTCCTCGTCATCGAACCCGAAGTACACCCACGTCGCTCCCGCCTGAATCCCCTCGTCGTTGAGTTCGACAACTGACACTGCCGTCGTGGTGGTGGTCTCAGTCGGCGTTGTCGTTGTGGTCTCCGGAGGAGCGGTTGTTGTGGTCTCTGGAGGAGCGGTTGTGGTCGTGGTCCCCGGTGCTGCGGTAGTGGTGGTATCAGGCGCTGCGGAAGTTGTTGTCTCGTCAACAGCCTCCGTCGTCCCGCTCGCTTCAATCGTCGTGGTCGAATCCTCGCTCCCGCCGCTGCATGCCGCAGCTATCAACGCGAACACGATGCCAATGATCATCAATTGTTTCATTGCCACTCCCTCCATGCGATAAACCTAGCTCGTGCCATCACCCGAATCGGGATGCTGCGACTCGATGGCAAGCCTGACTTGTGCGATCTCATTTCTGAGGTCCTGAAGCTCCAATACAATTCGGTCCTTCTCTTCTTCATCCTCATCCTTGGAGCCCATACCGAGCACGGAGCCAAGAATTGCCGCCACAGAACCAAGCGCTGCGAGGCCAGTGAACATCATGATCGCACCGGCGAACCGTCCAAGGGCCGACACCGGATACAGGTCCCCGTATCCGACGGTGGTGAACGACACGATCGTCCACCAGATCGCGTCCCCGAAATCCTCGAATCCGCTCGAAGGCGGCTCGGCTTTGAGCACAATGAGCGCCGAGAAGATCGATGTTCCAACGATCCAAATTCCGAGCACGCCGAAACGGGACGTAAGCAGTGCCGTTCTCCGCAAGAGCTGCATCGACGTCAGGAGCCTGACCAGTCGGGCGATACGGAATACCGACAGGAACTCGGCCGAAGCCGCTACAGGGAGGAGGTACCAAGGGAACGTGAGCACAACAATCACAAGATCGAAGATGCCGTTGCCAGTGGATGGATACTTCTTCCACAGTCGGGTTCGGACGGCGAAATCGAAAACGAACACCAGCCAGGATGCGACGTCGATGGCCACGAATACGTTCTCGTATTCGTCGGGAATGATTGCCAGCGCAAGGAATGGAGCAATGGCGGCCACCGCGATGAGTGGCCGACTCCGTTCATCCCACTTCTGCAGCTTCGGATGCATATCAAGCATGCGAGGAGGCTAGGAAAAGGAGAATCAAGAACCAAGAACCAAGAAGCCGTAGGCCGAGGTTCCGTCTCGACTCTTGACTCTCGACTCTTGACTCTCGACTCTTCGTACTTCTAGTCGAGCAGCAGCGGCTCGGGGAGGGTGCTAACGACTGAGCCCTCTTCTGTCAGCAGAATGGTGTGCTCGAAATGAGCGGACCACTTACCGTCCGATGTGACGACCGTCCATTGGTCTTCGAGGACGACAGAGGACTCAACCCCGAGATTGAACATCGGCTCTATGGCGAGTGCCATGCCCTGCTTGAGACGGAGGCCCTTACCTGCCCTGCCGTAGTTCGGGACAGAGGGTGCCTCGTGCATCTGGCGGCCGATGCCGTGGCCCACATAGTCACGGACGACGCCGATTCCGTGCGGGACTGCTGTGGCCTCGACGGCCGCGCCTATGTCGCCGAGACGGTTGCCTGCCTGTGCCTGCTCAAGACCGGCCCAGAGCGCACGTTCTGTCACGTCGAGCAGGTTCTGAACCTCATCTGAGACCTCGCCGATCGCCATGGTGAAGGCGGCATCCCCGTGCCACCCCTCATAGATGGCTCCGGCGTCAATCGAGATGATGTCGCCTTCTCGCAACACGTAGTCACCCGGTATGCCGTGCACGATCACAGAATTGGGTGACGTGCAGAGAACCCCGGGGAACGGATTCGATGGGCCTCCGTAGCCGAGGAAGGACGACCGACATCCGTGTTCCTCGAGAACTTTGCCCGCAGCTTCGTCGAGATCCCTGGTGATGACACCGGGAGCAGCGGTATCGCGGACCGCCTGATGCATGGCCGCGACGCACTGGCCAGCGATCGTCATCTTCTCGAAGTCTGCAGCCGTCTTCTTGGTGATCACTCGGCTGCCGTTCATGTCCGCTACGACCTTGCGAGGGCAATCATGATGCGAGAGAGCACTTCGTCCACCGAGCCCACGCCATCAATGCTCAGCACAGCAGTGCCATAGAACTCGACGAGCGGCGATGTGTCGGCTTCGTAGACCTCGAGACGTCTGCGGATCGTCTCCTCGTTGTCGTCGGCCCGACCTTCCTCCTCGGCACGCTTGAGAAGCCGCTGAACGACCTCGTCGGTATCGACCCGGAGCAGAACGACGGTGCCGATTGCGTCGACCACGGAGTCGTTCAAAGCCTTGGCCTGCCCGATCGTGCGAGGGAAGCCGTCAAGGAGGTACCCACATCGGGCATCTTCTTGCGAGAGCCGCTCATCAACCATGGCGACCATGAGATCATCGGACACGAGTTCACCCGCAGCCATGATCGAATCAACCTGTTTGCCGAGTTCCGTGCCGGCGGCAACCGCTGCGCGGAGCATGTCTCCCGTCGAGATGTGCGGTACGTGTAGCGCGTTGGCGAGCAGCGTCGCCTGCGTGCCCTTTCCTGCCCCAGGGGGCCCAAGGAGAAGAATGCGTCTTGCCATGAGTTGCCTTCCGCGTGAGTCGATGTCAGATCACAGACTACTGGTCGGCAGTCAGCCTTCAGCTCTCAGCCTTTAGCTTTCGGCTTTCGCGTGCTGGCTGATGGCTGATGGCTGATGGCTGTCAGGACAGGAATCCCTCGTAGTTGCGCATCGTCAACTGGCTCTCGATCTGCTTGGCAGTCTCGAGTGCAACGCCGGCAACGATGATGATCGATACACCGGAGAGACCGACAGGAACGTTCCAGAACCAACCAAGGATCGAAGGCAGAATCGTGACGAGAGCGAGATACATCGCTCCCGGCATCGTGATCCGTGACAACACATGGCTCATGTACTCAACCGTTGCGCGTCCTGGGCGAATACCGGGGATGAACCCGCCTTGACGCTGGATCATGTCAGCCTGACGCTCAGGGTCGAACTGGATTGCCGTGTAGAAGTAGGTGAAGAAGACAACCAAGAGGGCAAGCATGAAGATGTACCACAGGCTCGGTGAGAATCCGATCCCGGACGTCGACAGCATGTTCTGGTCTATCCAGTCACGCACCGCAGCACCCCAACCCGTGGAAGGAAGTGCCGAACCGAGCAGGGCTGGGAAGTACATGATCGATGTCGCGAAGATGACGGGGATGACACCAGCCATGTTCACCTTGAGCGGGATGTAGGTCGACTGGCCACCCATGACCTTGCGTCCTCGCACGCGCTTGGAGAACTGCACAGGTATCCGTCTCTGGCCCTGCTCGATGAAGATGATCCCGATCGTGAGTGCGATCATCACTCCAACGATTACGACGAACTGATACGTCGCCGAGTTGGTGTTCAGGATCGCCAGCTGGCTCGGGATCTGGCTGATGATCGAGATGAAGATCAGCAGCGACATTCCGTTGCCGATGCCTCGTTGTGTGATGAGCTCGCCCATCCACATGAGGAGCGCCGTACCGGCGGTCATCGTGACGACGATGATCACGACATTGCGTGGCGTGAAGTCCGGGATCAGGTCGATGCCTTGGGTGAACTGACCGCTGTGGAACAGATAGGCAAAACCGGTTGACTGCAGCAGGGCAAGAATCACTGTGGTATATCGGGTCCACTGCGTGATGACCTTGCGCCCGTGCTCCCCCTCTTCCTGGAGTGCCTGGAGCTTCGGGATCACGACTGTCAGCAGCTGCAGGATGATCGATGCCGTGATGTACGGCATGATGCCGAGGGCGAAGACAGACAGCTGAGTCAGCGCGCCGCCCGAGAACAGGTTCAACAGCCCAACAAATCCCGACTGCTCTGCTTGGTTCGCAAAGTCGCGGACTGCCTCGAGGTCGACTCCCGGAACGGGGATGGTCGCGCCGAGACGGTAGAGAGCAAAGATGAACAGCGTGAACAGGAGCTTGTTACGCAGATCATGGATCCTGAAGGCATTCCTGAAAGCAGTAAGCATGTAATTCCTGGTCTTCTCGTCAGTCTTGGTTCTTGATTCTTGATTCTTGAATCGGGCGTCAGCCCTCTATCACTTCGATGGAGCCCCCGGCAGCCTTGATCTTGTCTGCGGCTCCGATCGAGAAAGCATGTGCCTTGACCGTGAGCGCCACATCGAGATCTCCCTCGCCGAGAACCTTGACCTTGCCCCGTTTCTTCACGAGACCGGCGTCTCGCAGCTCGGCCGGCGTGATCGTTGAACCGGCATCGAAGTCCGCCAGGCGCTCAACGTTGATAACCGTGAACTCGACTCGATTCGGGTTCTTGAAGCCCTTCAGCTTCGGGATTCTGCGCTGGAGAGGTGTCTGTCCACCCTCAAAGCCCGGACGGACCTTGCTGCGGGCCTTGAGACCCTTGGTGCCTCGACCAGCCGTCTTTCCACGACGGCCACCCTCGCCTCGACCCACACGGATCTTGCGCTTCTTGGAGCCCTCAGGGGGCTTCAGGTGATGGAGTTTCATCAGATTTCCTCTACTTCGAGGAGGTGCTTGGCGCGAAAGATCATGCCGCGAATGCTCGGATTGTCCGGCTGTTCAACGGTTGAATTGATCCTTCCCAGTCCCAGGCCCTCCACCGTGGCGCGCGTCTTCGGCTTCTCGCCGATAAGACTGCGTCGCAGTGTGATCTTGAGTTTGTCAGCCATCTTCAGACCTTCGTACGGGCGAGTTCGGATGAGTTGTACGCAGCCAGCAATGCCGGAGGGAAAATCTCCTCAGCTCGCTTGCCCCGAGCCTTCGCGACCACATCGGGGCGCATCTGGCTCTTGAGTGCATCCACCGTTGCCTTGGCAACGTTGATGTGCGTCGGGGAACCAAGTGACTTCGCAAGCACGTTGTTGACGCCTGCTGCCTCGAGGATCTGACGCACGGCGCCACCAGCGATGACACCCGTACCGGGTGCAGCCGGCTTCAGCAGGACACGGCTTGCGCCCTGTTCGCCGATGATCTCATGGATGATCGTCTGACCGGCCATTGGGACGTCGAACATGTCCTTGCGGGCAAGCTCGAAGGCCTTCTGGATGGCAGCAGGGACCTCTTTGGCCTTGCCGTAGCCAATGCCAACGCGACCCTTGTTGTTCCCGACGGCGACAAGTGCCGTGAAGGAGAACCTACGTCCACCCTTGACGACCTTGGACACACGATTGATCGTGATCACGCGCTCGTCGAACTCGGGGACGTCACGCTCACGACGGTCACGTCGATCACGTCGATCACGGCCGCGTCCGCGTCCACGATCACCGCCGCCGCCGCCTGGACCACCGCGACCGCCTGGGCGATCCTGCGGCTTGCCAGCTTTCGCTGCAGCACCTTGGGGCTTTGCGTCCTGTGGTTTGTTCTGTTCGGTAGTCATCGCTTGCTCCTAGAACTCAAGGCCGGTTTTGCGCGCTGCATCGGCAAGTGCCTTGATACGGCCGTGGTACTTGAAACCACCCCGATCGAACGCAACGGCAGAAATACCGGCGTCCTTGGCACGGGCGCCAACGAGCTTGCCGACCTCCGTTGCGGTGTCAACCGTGAGGGTCTTGCCCTTGACGGCTGACTCCCTGGAGGAAGCCGATGCGATCGTGATGCCGCCCTCGTCGTCGATGACCTGCGCGTATATGTGCTTGTTGCTTCGGAACACCGCGAGGCGGGGCTTGGAGGCGGTGCCATGCACCGACTTGCGAACCCTGAAGTGCCTGCGACGGCGTGCATCTGTGCGGGTACCCCTCATGCGGAGACTCCTGCCTTACCGGCCTTGCGTCGCACATACTCATCCGAGTACCGAATCCCCTTGCCCTTGTAGGGCTCTGGGGGTCGGACCGACCGGACGTCGGCGGCGACTTGGCCAACCTTCTGTTTGTCGATACCGCTGACAATGATCTTCGTCGGTTCGGGTACCTCGAAAGTGATGCCCTCAGGGGCATCAATCATCACTGGGTGAGAAAACCCGACCTGAAGTTCAAGGGTGTTGCCCTTCAGCGCGGCACGGTAGCCGACGCCGACAGCGGTCAATTCCTTGGTGTAGCCATCGGTTACCCCGATGACCATGTTGTTGATGAGCGCTCGTGTGAGTCCGTGCAGAGCGCGGTTCTCACGCTCGTCGTTCTCCCGTGCGACCGTCACTGTGCCGTCATCGACCGCAACGGTGATGGCGCTGGTGAGCGTCTGGGTGAGCAAGCCTTTCGGCCCCTTCACTTCGACGGTGTCCCCATTCACCTTCACCTCGACGCCTGACGGCAGACTGATCGGGCTTTTTCCAATACGACTCATGTCACCACACCTTGCAGAGAACCTCGCCACCGACATTTCGGCGGCGGGCATCGCGGTCTGTCATGACGCCTGCTGAGGTCGACACGATCGAGACGCCGATGCCACCAATGACCCTGTCGATGTCGGTTGCGCCCTTGTAGACGCGCCGACCAGGCTTGGAGACACGCTGGATGCCCTTGAGCACCCTCTGGCGGTCTGAGTCGTACCGCAGCTTGACAACGAGTTCGGTACCGACCTCGCCATCCTGCGTCTTCCAACTATCGATGAAGCCCTCTTCGGAAAGGATGCGAGCGATCTCTTCCTTCAGCTTGGACGACGGCATCGCGGTCTCGGGATGGAGCGCCGTGTTGGCGTTCCTGATCCTGGTCAGCATGTCAGCAATTGGATCTGTATACATGACTACCACGACGCCTTTCTGACTCCGGGGAGCTCACCGAGGTGCGCCATCGAGCGCAGTGCAATACGGGAGAGGCCGAACTTGCGGAAGTACCCGCGTGGCCTTCCGCTCACGGCACACCGATTCCGGTAGCGCGTGGCACTCGCGTCACGAGGCATCTTGCCGATCTTGACATATGCCTCACGCTTGTCCTCGTAGGACGCCTCAGGGTCTTTGATAATTTTGACGAGCTCAGCACGACGATCCGCATAACGGTCGACGAGTATCTTGCGCTTGTTGTTCTTGACGATTTTGGAAGTCTTCGCCATCAGGCACCTACCTGCTGTCGACGGAACGGGAACCCGAACGCACCCAGGAGAGCCATCCCCTGGTCGTCCGTCTCCGCGGTGGTCACCAATGTGATGTCCATTCCGCGGACCTTCATGACTTTGTCGTAGTCGATCTCTGGGAAGATCAGCTGCTCGGTTACTCCGAAGCTGTAGTTCCCACGACCATCGAACCCCTTGGGGCTCAGACCACGGAAGTCTCGGATGCGAGGAATTGCGAGTGCGATGAGCCTGTCAAGGAACTCCCACATGCGTTCGCCGCGAAGCGTTACAGAGGCACCGATCGGCTGACCCTCACGGATCTTGAAGTTCGACACCGACTTGCGGGCCTTGTTCACCTTCGGCTGCTGGCCGGTGATGATCCTGAGATCTTCAACCACACCGTTGATCAGCTTCGAATCTGCTGCAGCATCACCGGCGCCCATGTTGACGACGATCTTGGACAGCCTTGGAACCTGCATGACGTTCTTGAGACCCAGTTCCTCGCGGATCTGGTCGCGAACCTCATCGTTGTATTGATCCTTGAGACGTGGTGCCATCAGAGATCACTCCCGCATTTCCTGCATACCCTGTACTTGTTGCCATCGTCGTCGAATCGGGCACCGATCTTGGTCGGTCCGCATTCGGTGCAGACGATCATCACGTTGGAAGCATTGATCGGCATGTCCTTGTCGATGATCCCGCCTGTGTTCATCTCGCCTGTCGCCCGTTGGTGACGCTTTGCAGTCGCCACGCCCTCGACGATGATCCTGTTGTCCTTTGGAAAGACCTTTGCGATCTTGGACTCAGTCCCGGCATCCTTGCCGGAGATGACCATGACCGTGTCTCCACTACGCAGCTTCATCACAGCACCTCCGGTGCGAGTGACACGATGCGCATGAATTTCTTCTCTCTCAGCTCACGGCCGACAGGTCCGAAGATGCGCGTGCCGCGCGGCTGGCTCTGGTCGTTGATGAGCACGCATGCGTTCTCGTCGAAACGGATGTACGAGCCATCCTCCCGACGAATCTCCTTGCGAGTCCTCACGACCACGGCTTTGACGACCTCGCCCTTCTTGACGCCTCCGCCGGGGGTCGCGTCCTTCACGGTCGCAACGATCGTGTCGCCAACCGAGGCGTATCGACGGCCTGAACCGCCGAGCACCCGGATAGTCAATACTTCGCGGGCACCGGAGTTATCGGCAACCTTGAGACGTGATTCCTGCTGGATCATCGGGCACGCTCCACGACCTCTTCGACACGCCAGCGCTTCGACTTGGAGAGCGGACGGGTCTCGACGATGCGGACGGTGTCACCAACATTGGCGTCGTTCGCTTCATCGTGTGCGTGGTACTTCTTGCGAACTGGGATGATCTTTCCGTAGCGAGCGTGACGCTTCTGGTCCCGTACCTCGACGGTGACGGTCTTGTCACGGCTATCGGAAACGACGACGCCGACGCGTGCCTTGCGGCTTGCGCGTTCCATCTATGCCTCCTCCTGCTGTGATTCCCAGGCTGCGATCTCCTGCTCGCGCATCACCGTGGCGATGCGGGCAATGTCTCGCTTGACCTGCTTGATCCTTGATGTGTTGTCGAGCTGGTTGGTGACGAGCTGGAAACGAAGGTTGAAGAGTTCTTCCTTCGATTCGTCCAGCTTCTCACCGAGCTCCTTGTAGTTCAGCTTGCGAAGCTCCAGGGCGGTCATGTGTCCTCCCTCTTCACAACCTTGGTCTTGATCGGCAGCTTGTGGGCGGCCAGACGGAGCGCCTCGCGGGCGAGTTCCTCATCAACACCTGACATTTCGAACATGACGCGACCCGGCTTGATGACCGCGACCCAATACTCGGGATTGCCCTTGCCGGAACCCATGCGGGTCTCTGCCGGCTTCTCCGTGATCGGCTTGTCGGGGAACACCGTGATCCAGACCTTCCCGCCACGCTTGATCTTGCGAGTCATCGCAATACGAGCGGCTTCGATCTGGCGCGATGTGAGCCATCCGCGCTCCTGGGCTTGAAGGCCGTACTCGCCGAAGGACACCTTGGTGCCGCCCTTGGCCATGCCCTTGTTACGCCCGGTCTGAACCTTGCGGTACTTCGTCCGCTTTGGCATCAACATGGTTAGGCCTCCTCGCCGTTCTCGTCGGCGTCGTCAGCCTTTTCCGGAGCATCCGCTGCTTCCTCGACGGCTTCCTCAACTGCCTCAACGACAGCCTCGGCGGCGGACTCTTCAACAGCCTCAACGACCTCAGTCGTCTCAGCGCTCTCGGCCTCTTCAGCTGATGGCTCTTGCACCGCTGGCTTCTCTTCAGCTGATGGCTGATGGCTGACAGCTGATGGCTCTTCAACAGCTGATGGCTGAGAGCTGATGGCCGATGGCTTCTCTTCCTCTGCCGGCGCAGCTGCTTCCCGCGCTTCGGCCAGATCGGCCTTTGCATCGGCTGCGGTGACTCTCTTGCCACCACCAGCTTCGATCAGGCGCTTGCCACCACCGGCCTCGATGACGCGCTTGCCACCACCGGCCTCGATGATCCGCTTCTCCTTGCCACCACCAGCGGCAGCCTCTGCACGAGACTTGACCGACTTGCGGTGCTTGCGGTCGGCTGGACGGCCAGAAGCCATCCGGGCTTCGGCTGCAGCCTTGTCGGACGTACCGAACTTCTTCATGAAGTCGCCCTTGTAGACCCACACCTTGATGCCAATGGCACCGACCGTGGTCTCGGCTGTCGCTTGACCGAAGTCGATGTCCGCACGCAATGTGTGCAGCGGAACGCGACCTTCCAGGTACCACTCGCGGCGGCCCATGTCTGCGCCACCGAGGCGGCCGGACGCTTGGACGCGGACACCTTCGGCGCCAGCCTTGAGGGCCGTTGCGACGGTGCGCTTGAGTGCGCGACGGAATGAGACACGACCTTCGAGCTGGTCGGCCACGCTGCGTGCGAGCAGCGTTGCGTCCATCTCGGGGTTGTGGACTTCAATGACATTGAACTTGACTCTGCGACCGGAGAGATCCTCGAGGCCGGCACGGAGGCGTTCAGCCTCGGAACCGCCGCGGCCGATGACGACACCGGGACGACCCGTGTGGACATCGATCTGAACCTTGCTGCCACCGATTCGCTCGATATCGATCCTCGAGATCGCACCGCGCTTCAGCTCGCCCGTGAGGTACTTGCGGATGTGATAATCCTCTGCAACCTGGGCGGCGTACTCCTTGTCGGAGTACCAACGCGACTTCCAGTCGGTGACGATCCCGAGACGCAGGCCGTAAGGGTGGGTTTTCTGCCCCATTAGGCAACCTCCTCCTGGTCTGCTACGACGATCGTGATATGGCTCGTACGCTTGCGAATCTTGGTTGCACGACCACGGGCACGGGGACGCCAACGCTTGAGCGTCGGTCCCTCGTCCGCGTAAGCCTGTGCAACGTAGAGTTCGTCTGCGTCGAGAGCGAAGTTGTGCTCGGCATTCGCAACTGCGGAGTCGAGCACTTTCTTGATTGTGGGGGCAGCCTTCCGATTCGTGAACTGGAGCACGACAAGTGCTTCATCCACGGGAAGACCACGAACGAGGTCGAGCACGCGCCGCACCTTGTAGGGCGACTGGCGAACATGCTTGGCCTGGGCGCGTACGTTCATCGCTGCCTCACAGACTGGTCGGTCATGTGGCCGCGGAACGTGCGGGTCGGGGCGAACTCGCCGAGCTTGTGCCCGACCATGGATTCGCTGATGTAGACCGGCACGTGCTTGCGTCCGTCGTGGACGGCGATCGTCAGACCAACCATCTCGGGAATAATTGTCGAGCGACGGCTCCACGTGCGGATGACGCGCTTGTCACTGCTGGAGTTCGCCTTCTCAACCTTCACGAGGAGGTGTTCATCGACGAACGGCCCTTTTCTTAGGCTTCTCGCCATGGTTTACCTCTGACCCTTCTTCGCACGACGTCGCACGATGTACTTGTTACTTGCCTTGTTCTTCTTGCGGGTCTTGCGCTCCGGCTTGCCCCATGGGCTTACCGGGTGGCGACCACCCGAGCTACGGCCTTCACCACCACCAAGTGGATGATCCACCGGGTTCATGGCAACACCACGGGACTGTGGGCGCTTGCCCTTCCAGCGGTTGCGGCCTGCCTTACCGATCTTGACGAGGTCGGCGTCTGCGTTTCCTACCTGGCCGACGGTTGCCCGACAGTCGAGAGGAACCTGACGCATCTCACCGGAGGGGAGGCGGAGAAGAGCAATACTGCTCTCCTTCGACATCAGCTGTACCGATGTGCCTGCCGACCGAGCCATCTTGGCTCCGCCACCGGGCCTGAGCTCGACGGCGTGCACGATGGTACCCGTCGGGATGTTACGGAGCGGAAGTGCGTTGCCCGGACGGATCTCGGCTCCCGAGCCCGACTCGAGCATGTCGCCAACCTTGATGCCAACAGGTGCAAGGATGTAGCGCTTCTCGCCATCCAAATAGTGGAGCAGCGCAATGCGCGCGTTGCGGTTCGGGTCGTACTCGATTGCAGCGACCTTGGCTGGCACCCCGTCCTTGGTGCGACGGAAATCGACGATGCGATAACGACGCTTGTGACCACCACCGCGATGGCGCGACGTGATCCTGCCGTAGGAGTTCCGGCCCGATGACCGCGTCTTGGGAGCCAGCAGGCTCTTCTCCGGAGTCGACTTCGTGATCGTGTCGAAATCCGAGACGGTCTGGAACCGGCGCCCGGGCGAGGTCGGCTTGAGTTTCTTTACACCCATGAGCTATACCTCAAAGACGTCGATTGAGTCACCGTCAGCGAGGGTGACAAGTGCACGTTTCGTGCTCTTGCGTCGACCCATCGTGTTTCCGGTGCGTTTTTGCTTACCTTTACGGATCATCGTGTTCACCGAGGTGACCTTCACTTCGAAGATCGTCTCGATGGCTTGCCTGATCTCGGTCTTGTTCGTCCGAGGATCAACGATGAACGTGTACGTGTTGTTGTCCGCCGCCAAGTCGTATGACTTCTCTGACACGACCGGCTCGATGATGATGTCGCGTGGATTCTTCATGAGTCCACCTTCTCACTGCGCTCGTCGGTAGAGCTCTCAGCAGTATCTGGCTGATCGCTGACAGCTGACGGCTGACGGCTGGCCTCCGCATGCTCTTCGGTTCCGCGAGGGGCTTCCTGGCCAAGGGCAAGCGTCCCGTGGCTCATGATGACCGTCTCGGCCCAAAGGACGTCGTACGTGTTCGCCTGTCCAAGGTTGGACGCGATCACGTGGTCGAGGTTGCGGAATGACTTGATGGCTGAACGCTCGTGATCCTCGGCAATGAGGAGCACCTTGCCGGTGATACCCATTGCTTCGAGGAGAGCCACTGCGTTCTTGGTCTTCGGCTCGTCCCATACGTCGAAGGTTTCAACGACCTTGACGTTGCCGGTGGATGCCCTGTCCGAGAGTGCACTGCGCAGTGCGAGGCGCTTCATCTTCTTGGGGGTCCGTTGGCTGTAGTCGCGAGGCTTCGGGCCATGGGCAACGCCACCACCGACCCACTGTGGGGAGCGGATGGAACCGTGGCGTGCACGACCGAGGCCTTTCTGACGCCATGGCTTTGCACCACCACCACGAACCTCTGCACGTGTCTTGGTTGAGTGCGTACCGGCACGCTTCGCAGCGAGCTGGGCTGTGACGACCTGATGCATGACGTCCCTGTTCGGCTCGATGCCGAAGATGTCCGGGTTGAGGTCGACCTCACCCTTGGAGACGCCGTCTGCGTCGTAGAGCTGTGCGGTGAGTTTGTCAGCCATTGGCCTTCACCGCCTCACGCACGAGGACGATCGCGCCCTTGGGTCCGGGTACCGCGCCGGCGAGCAGCAGAATGTTGCGCTCTGCATCGACCTGTACCACTTCGATGTTCATGATCGTGCGCTGATCTCCACCCATGCGTCCAGGCATCTTCTTGCCCTTGAACACGCGGGCAGGAGTCGCGCATGCCCCGATCGCACCCGGTGCTCGGTGCACCTTGTGAACGCCGTGGGATGCGCTCTGGCCCTTGAAGTTGTGACGCTTCATGGAACCGGCGAAACCTTTGCCCTTGGTGATCCCTGTGACGTCGGCCTTCTGGCCGACCTCGAGCACGTCCGCGACCGAGATGGTCTGACCGAGCTCATAGGCGTCGGGATCCTCGACCCGAACCTCGACAACGTGACGATGCGGTGCAACGCCGGCCTTTGCGAAGTGACCGCTGGCCGGACGGCCAGCTTTGTCGGTGGATATCTCTTTGAAGGCGACCTGTACTGCGGCATAACCGTCAGTCTCAGGACGCTTGATCTGCGTCACGACCACTGGACCTGCCTTCACGGCGGTCACAGCGATTGCTCGGTTGGCGTCGTCGAAGATCTGGGTCATACCCAGCTTCTCGCCAATGATCACGTTCATGTCTTGATCTCTACTTCTACGCCAGCGGGAAGGTCGAGACGCATCAGCGAATCAACCGTCTTCGGAGTCGGTTCGAGGATGTCGATCAACCGTTTATGGATGCGCATCTCAAACTGCTCACGTGATGTCTTGTCGACGTGTGGTCCGCGGATGACCGTGTAGCGATGGATCTTGGTCGGCAGAGGTACCGGACCCTTGATCTTCGCCTGGGTGCGGACCACCGTCTCCGCGATCTTTCGCGCCGACTCATCAACGACCGAGTGGTCGTATGCCTTGAGTCGGATGCGGATCCGGTGCTCGTTTGCCATTAGAACTCTCTCACTTCGTTCGTACGATTGCCTTCGGCTTTCGGCTCACAGCTGTCAGCAGCTGTTCTGGCTGATGGCTGATGGCTGATAGCTGATGACTTCTTCATTTATTGATCTTGGTGACGCGGCCTGCACCAACCGTGCGGCCACCCTCACGGATAGCGA
>CBETWC010000008.1:0-14392 GCA_965539925.1 uncultured bacterium | reverse complement strand
CTCCATCGAACAGAGGATTGAGGCTGAAGGTGGGACGACTGTTGGGCCTTCGCCGACCTCGTGGATTGAGGTTCAGGGAGGACAACCTGTCGCATGCATTCGTGACAGGACACCCTGGAGGGAGGACGACTGAGGAAGCGATGCAGGGGGGTGATGCAGAAGGCAAAAGGAGAAGGGGACGCAGGTATGTGATCCTGCGCCCCCACGTCCCAGATTCGGTTGCTAGTCGGTTGCGGTTACGTACATGGTGGCACTGGTGCCGTTGTTCATTCTCAGAGTCGTCGTGTAGAGACCTTCCATGTCGCCGGCCTTGAACTGCACCGTCAATCGTCCGGTGGCGAAGCCCTTGACCGGTGCATTGATCAGGATCGACGGTCCGCCGGAGATCTCCTGACCAGTGGCGCCCAGCGGAGTCCGCATGGTGATGATGCCGATGATTTCGTCGCCCTGCCTGAGCTGCGCGGTGTTCGGATCGACCTGGTGGATCACCACGCCGACAGCAGGTTCACCAAGCCGATCCCAGACGAGGAAGTTCCAATCGAGCGGTGCCATTGATTCGATCCCGGTCGTTTGATAGATCGTATTCGCAAACGGTGGCGGCCCAGCGAAGACACTCGTCACATTGATGCTCGCCCGAGGCTTCGGTCGAACGTGAACGACACCAACGCCGGTTTCCAATGCCCCGCCTGAACCGGTTTCCGCCTCGACGAGGAATTCGTAGCGTCCGGGATTGGGGTTGACGAAGTTGGTCAGGATCAGATGCATCTGCTTGATGCCGGGTCCGTTGAGTGTTGCATCACCGGGTACGAGGTCCCGAGTGGCCGTGTACACGATCGTGTGCGTGCCCTCCAAACTGAGCGTGTAGTTCGCTGGAGAGGGCGGTATCGGGTTCTGCGGCCAGCCCTGGAGCAACACACCAGTTCCACAGGTCCCTGCCGTGGGCAGACATCCGGCTGGTCCAGGATTCAGCACAGGCCCGCCCAGGTGCTCGAAATCGTCTGGCAGCGTCACTTTGATCGTCCTGCCAGCCAGCAGTGCCCGGCCGTCCACCGCAGGATCAAGCGACGTATCGAGGCTGATGACGAAGTCGGTTCGTTCGCCAGCCACATCGCCAACAGGGTCGATCGGTGCCTTTGCTACAGAATCGACGATCCCGGATCCCCCGGATTGGCCTGCTCCTGCAGGCACAACCAGGATGAGAGATGCCGCCGCCGTCATCAACGCGACAAATAGTCGTTGTTTCATGTGTTCGCCTTCCCTCGAAACACGATCCCACTCCGAATGTGGGCTGCCTTCATACATACGCGACGGATCGGGATCGTGTGGAAGAAGTTCGGCTCGACGGCCGCTGCCTTGACGGGCACCGAAAGTTCGTGCATACTCGCCGCCAATGCAGATCACATCAACCGCCATCATTATCACCTAGCGCACACGTCCCACGACGTGTGCGCTGCTGAACCCACCGAACCCGGTGGGTTCTTTCGTTGAAGGGCACACCATGAACAGAACCGTCGAGATCTACGACACAACGCTGCGAGACGGCACACAGCAGGAGGGCATCTCGCTGACTGTGCGCGACAAGCTCAAGATCTGCGCGCTCCTCGACGACCTCGGCGTGTCCTACATCGAAGGCGGTTGGCCAGGTGCGAACCCCAAGGAGGACGAGTTCTTCGAGCGGGCCCGCACCGAACTCGACCTCGACACGGCGAAGCTCGTCGCGTTCGGCGCGACCCGCAAGGCAGGAGTCAGGCCCGAGGATGACCCGCAGGTCCAGAAGCTCCTTGCGGCGGAGACCGACACCGTGTGCCTCGTCGGCAAGACGTGGGACTACCACGTCGAGCACGCTCTGAGGACATCACTCGACGAGGCGGTGGCAATGGTCGCTGACACCGTTGCCTACTTCAAGAGCCAGGGCAGGGACGTGTTCTTCGATGCAGAGCACTTCTTTGATGGCTACCGATCGAACCCAGAATTCGCGATCGCAGCGCTCCAGGCTGCCCACGACGCTGGTGCCTCAAGACTCGTGATGTGCGACACGAACGGCGGATTCCTCAGTCACGAGGTCGAGCGCATCGTTGGACAAGTCACCGACGCGGTGTCCGACGCGACGTTCGGCTGCCACTTCCACAACGACTCGGGGATGGCTGTCGGCAACTCCCTCACCGCTGTGCAGACCGGCGTGTACCAGGTCCAGGGTTGCATCAACGGCTACGGGGAACGAACGGGCAATGCCGACCTGTGCTCTGTAATCCCAAATCTTTCGCTGAAGATGGGCATCGAGACAATCCCGCAAGATCGCATCGATCGCCTCACCACGATCTCGCACCACATTGCTGAAGTCGTGAACCTCACGCTCGATCCCCACCTCCCCTACGTCGGAGCATCAGCCTTCACGCACAAGGCCGGCCTGCATACATCCGCCCTCGCCAGACGTCCTGACGCCTACGAGCACATGAATCCGTCCGAGATCGGCAATGCCACGCGAGTGGTCGTTTCTGAGCTCGCAGGCCGGTCAACCATCCTGGCGCGTGCCCAAGCCTCGGGCTTCGAACTGACTTCGGAGGAAGCACAGGCCGTCGTTGACGAGATCAAGACACGCGAGCACAGGGGGTTCCTATACGAGGCTGCCGGAGGGTCATTCGAACTCCTTGCCCGAGAGATCACAGGTTGGACACAGGACTTCTTCAATCTCGAGTCGTACCGAGTATTCGTGGAGAACCGGGGTGGTGAGGTAATCGCTGAAGCCACGGTCAAGGTCTTCGTCAAGGGCGAAAGAATCGTCTCAACACGAGAAGGCGATGGTCCGGTCGCCGCAATGGACGGTGCGTTGCGCGCCGCCCTGCGCGACGCGTATCCAGAGGTCGATCGGATCAAGCTCACCGATTACCGGGTCCGAGATCTTGACAGCTCAGACGGGACCAGCGCCCGAGTGCGTGTGCTCACGGAGCACTCGGACGTTGAATCGACTTGGGGCTCGGTTGGCGTGCACACGAACATCATCGACGCTTCCTGGACCGCGGTGGCCGACGGCTTGGTGGTAGGACTGCTGCGCGAACAAGAACGAACCGATAACTCCTGACGCGATGGTCCCCCGTTGTGCCATCCTTGGTGTACGCCACGGAGGAGTCGCATGTCGCGTCCGATCACCCCTGAGGATCTCTGGAACCTGAAGCGAGTCGGCCAACCGGAGCACATCCCCGGCACGACGAAAGCAGTCGTCCCGGTGGTCACCTACGACGATGAGAACGAGGCGCACTCCGTCCTGTATGTCGTCGACAGGGATGGGGCAACACGCCCGTTGACATCATCGGAGCGCTTCGCGTCTGCACCCGCACCCTCTCCTGACGGAACTCAGATCGCGTTCCTCGCCAAGACCGGCGAGGAGAAGCCCCAAGTACATGTCATGCCGCTTGGCGGAGGCGAGGCGCGATGTGTCACGGACCTGCCACTTGGCTCACGATACGTGACGTGGATCCCTGGCAGAGACGCCCTCCTGGTTGGTGCAGAGGTGCTGAGAGACCGCCCCTCGGTGGAGGCGACCGCCGAATTCATCGAGGACAACAAGGACAAGACGCTTCCGATCGTCACCGAGGATCGCGTCTTTCGCCATTGGAAGAAATGGCTCGCCGGCCACCGTGTCGACCATCTGTTCCGAGTCGACCTGGAAGATGACACGGTCACAGATCTCACACCCGATCTCGACCGGCTCATCGGACTCGACGACTTGTCGGTCTCGATCGACGTCACACCCGACGGCGACACCGTCATCTTCACACTCGACGCCGCCGAACCTGCATGGGAGCGGATCCGCTTCTCACTGCATTCGGTCCCTGTCTCGGGGGGCGACATCACGCCGCTCCCCACAGGCAGTGCAGCCCAGCAGACAAGGCCGAGAGTGTCACCCGACGGATCAACCGTTGTCTATGGCATTCAGTACGAACAGGACTACTACGCCGACCTCGTAAGGATCGTGTCTCACCACTTGGCAACCGGAACCGAACAGGTACTCACAGACACATGGGACCGATCCGCAGGGGGCTGGGAGTTCATCAACAACGGCTGCATCGTGTTCAACGCGGAGGATGAGGGACACATCAGGCTCTACACGCTGAACATCGATGGCGGCCGCCCGATCCCCCAGACATCCACTGGTTCCAACCACGGGCCTCGCCCCGGCGTCGACTGCTACTGGCACAGGCACGAGTCGATGCACCAGCCAGCCGAGCTAGCCATCACCGATGGTGGGCACACCCGCATCGTGTCGTCGTTCAACACCGAGGCGTTGGCGGATCTCGATCTGCGACCAGCGGAGGAGATCCGGTTCGAGGGTTCCGAGGGTGTGCAGATCCAGGCGTTCATCATCGAGCCGCCTGGATTCAGCAATACGAAGAAGTGGCCGTTGCTCCAGAACGTTCATGGCGGTCCACACAACGGCAACATGGACGGCTGGCACTGGCGATGGAACACCCAGGTGATGGCTGCGGCCGGCTACGTCGTCATGGCAGTGAACTTCCACGGAAGCTCATCATTCGGTGACGCCTTCACCCGGTCCATTCGTGGTTCGTGGGGAGACATGCCCGCAAGAGATATCGAGGCCGCAACCGACCACATGATCTCTCTCGGGTACATCGATGAAGACCGCATGGCCATCGCGGGCGGTTCATACGGCGGTTATCTCGTGACCTGGCTGACGACGCTCACAGATCGCTACGCAGCTTCGATCTGCCATGCCGGAGTTACCGATCTTGTCGGGCAGTGGGCCTCGGACCACACCGCTGGGCGTGAGCATGCAGTCGGCGGAGTCCCGTGGGAGGACATGGACGCGGTGAATCGCTGGAACCCGATGGCCCACACCCATGACATCGTCACGCCAACGCTCGTCATCCACGGTGAGTTGGATTACCGCGTCGTGATCACCCAAGGACTGGTGCTCTACGGCACCCTCAAGGCCAAGGGCGTGCCCGCAAGGCTCGTCTACTACTCCAATGAGGGCCACTGGATAGAGAGCCGTGACAATGCATTCCACTGGTGGGATGAGTTCCTGGGATGGCTCGATCGCTGGACGGGATTGCGAGTAGCCGGTCACTAGGCCAGTTGATCGATCAGGTCCCAGAGAGCCTCGACATGACTCTCATCGGTGTGTGTCTGGCCTATGGCGACGCGGATGAACCAGGTGTCGTTGATGTGCGACGGAGTCACCGCCACCTTGCCGGTGGCGTTGAGGTCCTCAGCGAGCTTCCTTGTTGCAGCGTTGCCTTCAACGTGTGCGAAACACACAAGGCCGAAAGGATATGGTGCGAAGAGTTCGAATCGGTCGTCAAGCTCTACCCACTCTGCGAGCTTGTCCGCAAGCCCGACATGATCGCGCACCATTGCGCGGAGCCCCGCTGCGCCGTAGTAGCGGATGACCCACCAGAGCTTCAGGGCGCGGAATCTGCGCCCAAGCGGCACATGCCAGTCCCTGTAGTCGACAACCTCACCACTGTCTGACGCGGTATTGCGCAGATAGGGCGGAAGAATGCTCAACGTGTCTATCAGCGACTGACGATCCGCAACCCACAGGACGTTGCAGTCGAAGTTCACCATCATCCACTTGTGGGGATTGAACGTGTAGCTGTCGACGCGGTCGATATCTGGCTGATGGACCCGGAATTCGGGGCAGAGCATCGCCGTGCCCGCATATGCAGCATCAACGTGATGCCACATCCCGTGCTCTCGGGCAATGTCGGCGATTGCGGGAATCGGGTCGACGGCAGTAGTGGCGGTGGTGCCAATGGTCGATACGACGGCGATCGGGAGCAGCCCGGCCGCCAGGTCAGCCGCAATAGCGGTGCGCAGTGCAGCGGGGTCCATGGCCAGTGCATTGTCGACATCGATCGCGCGACAGTGCCCGATGCCGGCAACCGTGCAACCCTTCTCTATCGACGAGTGCGCCTGGTTGGAGGTGTACACAACCATGTCACGTGCAGCTGCTTCGTCCTCTCGTCTGTGGCGGGCCACAACCAACGCCGCGTGGGCTGAATCCGAGGCACTCATCTGGATGACTCCGCCACCGGGGCCGTCGGATCTCCAAGCGTCGGGAAGGCCCATGAGGTCGACGAGCCAGTCAAGGACCTTCTGTTCGATCTCGGTGGCCGACGGTGACGTCGACCACAGCATGCCCTGCACGCCAAGACCCGAGGCAGCAAGGTCGCCGAGGATCGAAGGCCCTGATGCATTCGCAGGGAAGTACGCGAACCAGTTCGGCGACTGCCAATGCGTGATCCCCGGCATGACGACATCATCGAGGTCTGCAAGCATCGACGCGAACCCGTCACTTGTTTCTGGAGCATGCTCAGGGATTCTCGATGCGATGTCCCCCGGTGCTACTTCGGACAGGACCGGGTACTGCTCGACCTGTTCCATGTAGTCAGCGATCCAGTCAATGACGGCATAGCCGTTCTCGCGGAACTCCTCCGGTGTCATGTGCATGCGCATATCGGTAGAAGGTAGAACGTAAAAGGTCGAAGGTAAAGCCCGGAGAGGCTCGTTCTGCCTATTTCGTCCTACGTTTGACCTTCTACCTTCTACCGATATGCACTTCAGCGCAGATAGGACAACAAATCTCGCATCATGAATGCTGTTGCGCCCCACAGGATGCCTTCGGGGAACTCGAAGAACCACAGGTCGTGCCCGAACCAATCTCGGGTCGTCCATCGGGACTCATCGAGCAACTCGACGATCGTCGGTTCGATGATCACGTCCACTTCCCTGGGATCTGCAACAAATTCAGTCGGACGAGAGATGCGGGCAACGACAGGTACGATCGGTTTCGTCCGATTGCGCGTCGTGACCGGCTCGAGGCCGCCGAGAATCTCAAGGACGTTGTCTGGTGGTAGCCCGATCTCCTCCCATGCCTCACGCTTGGCGGTGCTGATCGGCTCTTCACCGTCCTCACGGTGGCCGCCCGGAAACACGATATCGCCCGGGTGTGTTGGCATATGGTCGGGTCGACGAGTCAGGACAACCCTCATCGCACCGTTGTCGTCCTCATAGAGAGGAACGAGTACGGCATATTCGGCCCCGGGTGGGTCGACAACCGGCGGTAGTGCCTGCAACAGGCTCCATGTCTCCATTGGACGAGCTTATCCAGATAGGCTGGTCTCCATGGCGACACACGTCCACAGCCAACCGAGGTACACGAAGCGATTGATGCTTCGTCCATTCAGGCGACGAGATGTTGCCGCCATGCACGACGCAGTTGCGGCTTCGATCGAGGATCTGCAGCCGTGGCTCCCGTGGGCCGAGGGATACGACCGCGGCGTTGCACAACGGTTCGTTCGCGAATCTGTGGGAGCCTGGTCGGAGGGCCGCGCATTCGACTTCACCATCAGAGCAATGGACGATCCGAACAAGCACATTGGAAACGTATCCGTCTGGCCGACATCCCAGCAAAACAGGATCGGAGAGGTCGGCTATTGGATCCGGTCGGACGAGACCGGAAACGGCTTTGGAGCAGAAGCAACGACCCGAGCAACGCAGATCGGATTTGAGGAGATGAACCTGCACAAGGTGCAGTTACGCATCGCCGTTGGCAATGTGGCCTCGGACCGCATAGCCGAGAAGCTCGGATTCGTACTCGAAGGAACGCTGCGGGACGAAGTCAAGATCGGCAATCGGTGGCTCGACCACACGGTGTGGTCCATGCTCGAGCAGGAGTGGTGGAGCCACAGAGAACGCCACAGCGCTGAGGGAACGATTTCTTGACAGATGTCAAGAGGAGAGGACGGCTTCGCCGTCCGATCACTCGGCTGCGCCTCGCTTTCAGGCGTCAGGTGTCAGGCGTCAGGTAGCTGCCTACTCTTCGCTGCGAAGCATCAAGAGAAAGCAGGCCCAACCATGCGCATTGGAATCCTCACCGGTGGGGGCGACGTTCCCGGGCTCAATCCGTGTATCAAAGCTGTGGTCAACCGCGTCACCGAGAAGGGCCATGACGTTGTTGGCTTTCGGCGTGGCTGGGGAGGATTGCTCAACACGAACCCCGACGATCCTGCTTCGATCGCTGAGAACACGATCAACCTCGACTCAGGCGTTGTGAGGACGGTTGATCGCACCGGGGGGACGTTCCTGCACACAAGTCGCACACACCCGGGGAAGGTACGTCCGGACGATGTTCCCGACTTCCTCTCTGACAAGGCCGAAGGCGATGGGCCATACGATTTCACCGATCACTCCCTTCGCGTGCTCGACGCTCTCGGAGTAGATGTTCTGATCCCGATCGGTGGCGATGACACGCTGTCCTACGGGCTTCGCATGCACGAAGAAGGCGTTCCGGTGATCGCGATCCCGAAGACGATGGACAACGATGTCCATGGGACCGACTACTGCATCGGTTTCTCGACCGCCGTCACGAGGGGTGTGAACTTCATACATGCCCTGCGCACCAGCACCGGCAGCCACGAGCGCATCGCGGTAGTTGAGCTGTTCGGCCGCTACTCGGGCGAGACAAGCCTCATCACTGCATATCTCTCAGGTGTCGATCGGGCAATCATTTCTGAAGTACCGTTCGATGTGGAACGGCTCGCGGGCATGCTCGTCGAGGACAAGCGGAAGAACTCCTCTCACTACGCGATGATGACGATCTCAGAGGGCGCAACCCTGGCAGAGGGCGAGATGATGCTCACCGGCGAGGAGGATGCGTACGGCCATCGCAAACTTGGTGGTATCGGTTCTGTCACTGGCTCGATGCTCAAGGACCTCACTGGGCAGGACATCATCTACCAACAGGTCGGCTATCTGATGCGCTCAGGCCAGCCTGATTCCCTCGATCTCATGGTTGCCACCAACTACGCGAACATGGCGGCTGACCTCGCTCTTGAAGGGGCCTCAGGGCGCATGGTCGCCCTACGAGGGGGAACGTACACGAACGTCCCCATCGCCCAGACAGGCGAAGGTGTCAAGCGTGTCGATATCGGTGAGTTGTACGACTCAGACGCGTACCGCCCCAAGATTCGCCACGTCATGGGCAAACCGATGTTTCTCTACTAACGACTGGCGTAGTACGACATACGACTGACGACACTGACGGAGTTCGCCACGCTACCGTTGTCACATGCCTGAATGGATCCAAGAACTCGCAAGCTCGGTAGCTGTCGTCGGGGGCATCCGTGTCCTCATTGCGGCGGTGCTGGGCATCATCCTCGGGTTCGAGCGCCAACGCTCCAACAAGGATGCAGGACTGAGGACGTACGCCTTGGTCGCCGCAGGTTCCGCTCTGTTCACGGTGTTGTCGATCGAAGGCTTCGAAGCAGCCGATACATCCAGGGTTGCCGCGCAGATCGTCACAGGGATCGGCTTCCTCGGAGCTGGGCTCATCTTCCGCCAGGGTGTGAGCGTGCAGGGCCTTACGACTGCCGCAGGGCTGTGGTCGGTCGCGGCGATCGGGATGGCTGCGGGAACCGGCCTATGGGGCCTTGCGATCGTCGTCGCAGCCATCATCCTCCTCGTACTTAATGTCTCGGACAGGTTCGCGACACAGCTGCGATCCCAGGCTCTCAGGCACGCCAAGTGGTCGGTTCGGCTCACTGTGGATCAACCGTCGACGATCGACGACATCCGAGACATCGTCACAGGACTCGCGCCCACCGCGGCAAAGGCTCTCCCGGACATCGGGCACTGGGCAGTCGGCCAGAGGAAAGGCCTCCCAACCATCACGCTCATTCTCACTGACGAGGAGCTGAACCAACTGCTCCCCGTGTTCGAGTCCCACGACGGCATCCCGAAGATCCGCATCCACGAGATAGATTGAGGAGGACGGCTTCGCCGTCCGATCGCTCGGCGACTTCGTCACCTTGCTTTCAGGCGTCAGGTATCAGGCGTCAGGCAGAAGGGGCGGCTTCGCCGGCCCGCCTTCAGGGAAGAGACCGGAACGGAAGTGTTCCAATGCGTATCTGGGCGTGATACAGATAGATGCATGAGAAACTACAAAGACCTCATCATCTGGCAGCGATCCATGGATCTTGCGGTGCAGTGCTATCGGGCGACCGAGTCGTTCCCTCGGAGTGAGCGGTTTGGTCTGACCAGCCAGATCCAACGCTCAGCTGTCTCGATGCCGAGCAACATCGCCGAAGGCTGTGGACGCGACACGCCGCGCGACTTCGCCAATTTCCTTCGCTACGCCTATGGCTCGGGTTGCGAACTCGAAACGCAGGTCGAGATCGCATTGATGCTCGAATACGGCAATCAACGTCAGCTCGCCGCACTCCGCGATATGACGGACGAGATTCGCCGCATGATCTACGCCTTTAGCCAGACTCTTTCTGACGCCTGACACCTGATGCCTGACAGCGAGGCAACCGGGAGGTTGCCGAGCGATCGGGGCGGCGGAGCCGCCCCTACTTATCCTGCCCTATCGAGAAGCCGCTCATGAAGGGCTTCTGCATTGCCATGAAGATCAATGCGGGTGGGATCGATGCGATGACTGCAGCGAGCATGAGTGGACCGTAGTTCAGCGACCCGTCGATGTTCGTAAGCGTCTGGAGTGCTACCTGGACGACCTGTTGAGACTCATCCCGGATGATCAGGCTTGGCCACAGGAACATGTTCCACGTGTAGACGAACTGGATCACGAAGAGCGCAGCGATGACGTTCCACGAGATCGGGATCAGCACCCGCGTGAGGAACTGCACCGGCGAGGCTCCATCGATCTGGGATGCCTCAAGGAGTTCTACTGGCATGTTCGCGAAGTGCTGACGGAACAGGAATGCCCCTGTTGCCGATGCAAGGAATGGCACCACGATCGAAGTCATCGTGTCCTGCCATCCAAAGCCGGACACCATTCGGAACATGGCGAGGATCATCACCTCGGTAGGCATCATCAAGGTCACAAGTACGAAGAAGAAGACGATCCACTTGCCGCGGAACTTGAAGTACACGAATGCAAGGCCTGCAAGCAGCGAGAGAATCGTCTTGCCTGTGGTGACGAGGACTGCCTGCTGGGTGGAGTTCCACATGGCTCCGGCAAAGTCCCTCTTGTGCCAGACAGCGTCGAAATTTGCACCCAGAGCACTTCCGGGAGTGAGCTGGAAGGAGAAGATCTCTCCGTTTGTCTGCGTTGAGATCAACATCGCGTACAGCAATGGGAATGCGATGACGAGAGCCGTGACCGTCAACCAGATGTGATAGTGCCAGAGGCGTCCCCTCACGAGGCCCGTCTTCTGTACTCCAGGAGCCAGGCCCTTCATCGGGATCTTCTTCTTCGGCCGGCCGAGTTTCCGCTCCGCGACGCTCATGCGGATCCTCCGTAGCTGACCCGGCTCCCGCTCGTGCGGAACTGCCACATCGTGACGCCGATAACGGCCGCGAACAGAAGTACGGACTGCGCGGCTCCTCGACCAAGGTCACCGTTGTTGACACCGACACGGATGATCTCGTAGATCGCAACCGAAGTCTTCCCTGCCGGTGCTCCCTTCGTCATGAAATCGATGGTCGCGTAGATCTCGAAGAATGCGTATGTGAGGTTCGTGACAAGCAGGAAGAAAGTGATCGGCGACAGAGCAGGCAGGACGATCTTGGTAAAGCGCTGCCAAGTGGAGGCACCATCAATGAGTGCTGCCTCGACCTGGTCGAGGGAGACGGTCTGCAATCCGGCGAGGTAGAACAAGATGTTGTAGCCGAGAATCTTCCAACCACTGGCGAGGACGATTGCGAACTGGGCCAGCACGGCGCTCTCTCGATAGTTGGGTACGTCGATACCGAGTAGGTCACGCATGACATGGGTGAAGATGCCTGCCGTCGGGTCGAATATCATGAAGAAGAGGACGCCAGCAACAGCAGGCGATATGGCGTAGGGCCAGATGAGAAGTGTTCTGTAGACGGTTCCGCCGGCGATATGCCTGAATGCGAGGTAGGCGACCGCAAGACCACCGATCATTCCGAAGGCGACAGTTCCCAGCGAGATGATGACCGTGTTCAGGTATACCGGCCGGTAAGCAACCTGCCCACCACCGCCGGGAGAGAACATGGCGTAGAGGGCGACAAAGACGGAGAGCATTGCGACGACTGAAGCAACGTCCGCTCCCCTGCGACTCCAGCTTCCCCGAGTCGAGTTCTTCATCCAGAAGCGTGCGGCGTAGATGAGGCCAATGGCGATGAGAGGATAGAGAACAAGCTTGAGCGGATCGGTGATCAGCAGCTCGGTGAAGTTGCCGAAGCACACTTCCTTTGACTTCGGGGCACCTAGTCGTGCGAGCTTTGTCGAGAGGGTGAATGTCTGGATCGCTGGCGCGTACAGGAAGACCACCAGGATGATCAGTGTTGGCGAGAGCAGGATCCATGGAACCCACCAGCCCATGCGAAACCCGCCGGTGCGAATTTCGCCAGCCATGGCACCACTCGTCTCGCTGATGCCGTCGGCCCTGTCGAAGAAGAACTGGAGAATGAGGAGTGCTATCCAACCTCCCCCGAACATCAGCCCGTAGGCGAGCAGGTGGTCGACTCCGTTGGTCTCGGCTGCGAAGCCACATTGGCCCATCGCGAGAGGCGTGACCGCGGCGCCGGCCACGGCTGCTGCAGACCCGATGCCAAGGCGCTGCACTGTCACATTCTGGTTGTTGAGCTGCACGTAGACAGCCCCAAGAACAGCAGCTATGACGAGGCCGAGAATCAGCATTGGTTCGATGATTGCATAGATGTGTCGTCTGTGTGCGGTGTTCGGGGGCGGGACCTGCGTCCCGCCCCCGATTCACACGCGTTGTCGATCAGCCTCCGAAGAGTGATTCGTACTCGGTCAGTGACTTGTTGGCTTCCTCATTGGCCGTAGCCATGCGGGTTGCCACGTCAAGGTCGTTCACGAGGATGTCCTCGATCGCGGCCGTGATGACGTCACGGATTGCCACGAAGTTCCCAAGCAAAGCACCGAGGCTTGCCGGTGTGTTCTTAGCAGCGGCGAGCTGGTCGGATGCGACCTTGTTGTTCGGGTTCGTCTCGTAGAAGCCCTCTTCCTCGAGCAGCGTGATGCTGTCCTTGGTGATCGCCTCATAGCCGGTCAACTGGTGCCATTCGGCAGCGTTCCCGGGGTTCGAGAAGAAGTTCATGAACGCGAGCGCACCATCCTGGGTCGTCTCGTCCATGCCGTCGAGCATCCAGATCGTTGCTCCACCGATGAGGTTGCCGACGTAGTCGACGTTCTCATTCCGTGGCTGGAACGATGCCTTGACTTCGAACCCTGCCGTCGCGGCTTCGGTGTCGAAGAACGAGGTGTCAGAACTCGAGTAGACGAGCATCGCAACGTCCTGGGCGATGAACGCGTTCGACGTTCCACCCCAGTCGCGCTGGACACCTGTGTACGTGTAGTAGTCCGCGTCGGCAAGATCCTTCCACCAACTGATGTAGTCAATGACGCCATCAGACTCGAGGAAGACCTCGGTGGCACGGTCGGAACGACCGTTGTCGTTGTTGGCAAGGAGTTCACCCTGCTGGCCAAGGCTCTGCTCGACGAACCATGAGTGGTTCGGCCACGTGATACAACCATTCGGTGCATCATCAAGCGCCATGATGGCTTCACAAGCCGTCGTGACCTCGCCCCACGTTGCGGGAGGCTCGGTGATACCGGCGGCGTTGAGGATGTCCATGTTGTTGAACATCACCGTCGTGGACGTATTCCACGGCATCGAGTAGAACGATCCGTCAACCGTGTAGTAGTTGCGGGCTGCGTCGATGACCGAGTCGAGAACGACTGGTTCTCCGAGGACCTCGGTGCGGCCAGCGATCGCATCGGTGACCGACTTGAAGATCGGATTTCCGTCGTTGCCCACGGCATCGAGTGCCTGCCTTGTTGCGGCTTCGAAGAAGTGGATGAGCGCTGGTGGCTCACCACTGTCCACGGCGAGAATCGCTGCATCGAACGCATCGTTGTACGAAGCGAACGATGTCACGTTGACGTTGTACTCGGGGTGCGCAGCACTGAAGTCAGCTGCCTTCTCCTTGCTGTACTCGAACCGATAGTCCGAGAACGCAACCCAGAACTCGATGTCGATGACCTCTGCGGCTTCACCACCGTCACCACCATCAGACCCTGCGGTCGTGGTCGTATCATCGGACCCACTGGAGCAAGCTGCGGCAATCAGAGCGATTACTGCAAGCAATGCAAGTAGTCGATACTTCATTTGTATTTCCTCAATTTCCTCCCCACCGAAACGGCGGGAATGCCGGGCAGGACGTTCCCAACCCGGTGACTAGGAAACAATAGCGCACTCACTGTCACGACAGACCCGGAAGCCACCGCCAAGGCAGTCATTGCGACGATGCGCTAACGAAGAAAACTGCGTTCCCCTGCGTTCTCCCCTGGTTGTCCTGTCGCGAACGCATGCGCCAGGTTGTCCTCCCTTCAGGGAGGACGGAAGAGCGACGAAGT
>CBETWC010000007.1:0-15679 GCA_965539925.1 uncultured bacterium | reverse complement strand
CGCAGATAGCGACTTGCGTCCGATTGTCCTCCCTTCAGGGAGGACGACAGGACAAGGAGAACCCTTCCCGCTGATCCTCTGCGTACTTCGTATGACCTCAGTAACGTGTCCATCCGCCCCCATTGAGGTGAGCGGCACAACAAGTCGGGATCAGTGGGAGAGATGACGATGAACTGGGGCGTACATTCGGAGGTCGGAAAGCTTCGCACCGTCATGGTGCACAGACCCGGTCTCGAGCATCGGCGACTCACGCCGACGAACGCTCACGAGCTCCTGTTCGATGACGTCATCTGGGTGGACAAGGCCGAGGAGGAGCACGACGCGTTCACCGACGTCATGCGCGACCACGGCGTCAAGGTTCTCTATGCCCAGGAGCTCTTCGCCGAAGCACTCACAGATGCAGACGCAAAGCGCTGGGTTCTCCGGCACATGCTCTCCGAACGCATGGTCGGCGTCGCGGCAGCACAGCACATCTCTGAGGTTATCGACGCGCTGACGACGGCCGAGATAGCCGAGTTTCTCGTCAGTGGCGTGATCCCCAGAGAGCTCGGGAGCGACACAGCCAAGCTCTACTACGAGTCAGTGGATCCATCCTCGCTGACGCTTGCCCCGCATCCGAACTTCATCTTCCAGAGGGATCCGTCGTCGTGGATCTACGGAGGCGTGACCATCAACCCGATGGCAACCCCTGCACGAAGGTACGAATCGATGATCACCGAGGTGATCTACCGGTTCCACCCATTGTTTGCCGCCGATGGGCCGGTCGATTTCTGGTTTGGCGGATCTGCCGAGGACTGGGGGAGTGCCCACATTGAGGGCGGAGACATCGAAGTCATCGGCAATGGCGCGGTGGTCGTTGGTCTCAGTGAGCGGACATCCCATCAAGCGATCTCGCTTCTTGCTCGAAGCCTCTTCAAGGCCGGTGCAGCGGACAAGGTGCTCACCATGGCGCTCCCCAAGGAGCGGTCGTTCATGCATCTCGACACAGTGATGACGATGATCGACCGTGATGCGGTGACGGCCTATCGCGCGGTCGTCGATGACGCCCGCGTATGGTGCATCCGGCCTGGAGATTCCCCTGATGAGCTCGTGATCGACGAACGCCCCGAGGGCTTGGTCGCAGCAATGGCTGACGCCCTCGACCTCGATGAGGTGCGTGTTATCGGCACCGGCGGCGATGATCTTGCTGCAGCCCGTGAACAGTGGGATGACGGCAACAACGTTGTGGCATTGGAGCCCGGTGTCGTAATAGCGTATGAGCGCAACACACACACGAACCAACATCTGCGACAAGCCGGTATCGAGGTCCTTGAGATCCAGGGATTCGAACTCGGTCGAGGGCGAGGTGGAGGGCACTGCCTCACCTGTCCACTCGAACGTGACGCATAGAGGGAGACAACATGCAGCCTGACCTTTCCGGCAGGAGCTTTCTGAAGGTCATCGACTACGAGCCAGCCGAGCTCCGCCACCTGCTCGACCGTTCGGCCCTGCTCAAGAAGGCGAAGGCTTCCGGCATCGAGTCTCAGCACCTGTCGGGCAAGAACATCGCCCTGCTTTTCGAGAAGACGTCTACCCGTACGAGGGCAGCGTTCGAGGTTGCTGCTTACGACCAGGGCGCCCATGTGACGTACTTGGATCCTTCCGGCTCCCAGATGGGGCACAAGGAGTCGATTGCCGATACGGCTCGCGTGTTGGGCCGCTACTACGACGCCATCGAGTACCGGGGTGCGGCGCACGACAACATCGAGGTTCTTGCCCGTCACGCAGGAGTGCCCGTGTACAACGGCTTGACGGACGAATGGCACCCAACACAGATGCTTGCCGATTTCCTCACGATGGACGAGCACTTGAACAAGCCGCTGCACGAGACGACGTTTGCGTTTGTGGGCGACGGCCGATTCAACATGGGCAGGTCCCTGCTTGTGATGGGCGCGCTGATGGGGTGCGATACCCGCATGGTCGGCCCCGCCGCTTACGCGCCTCCCGCTGACGTGATCGCCATGGCAGAAGGTATCGCGACCCAGACGGGGGCCCGGATCACAATCACCGACGACCCCGAAGCCGGTGTCGCGGGAGCGGACTTTGTTCACACCGATGTGTGGGTGTCGATGGGGGAGCCGAAGGACGTGTGGCGTTCACGCGTGGAGGAACTCAAGGCCTATCAGGTGAACGCTGATCTCATGGCTGCAACGGGCAGCGACGATGCGAAATTCATGCACTGTCTCCCCGCCTTCCACGATATGAATACCGTCGTCGGCGCAGACATCATGGAGACAACGGACATGGCGAAGGGCCTTGAGGTCACAGAGGAGATCTTCGAGTCACCAGCCTCGATCGTCTTCGATCAGGCAGAGAACCGCATGCACACGATCAAGGCGCTGATGGTCGAAACGCTCGCTCCGGTGATGGCGTAGCAGGGGCTCCGACGAGCGACCGCTGCTGAGCTACCGAGGGGTCCTCCCGGGACCAGATCTGAAGGTGTTCCCACGCCCGCGAGATCGCACACGGATCCGGGATGACTCAGCCAACGGGCCTACGTCGCAGGTGTGCTCTGAGAGCTGGGAGAACCAAGAGGTCCTTCTCCCTTCCCGAGGCTTCCTTCGATCGGATTACATCGGCGAGAGAAGCGACAGGTACGGCGTGTCCTTCGTGATCCACGAGCTTGGAGGATTCCTGCAGATCTCCGTAGCCGGTCGTGCCGTCCGGACGTAGCGCAATGTCGAGCGCACCGGCATCCGTGATGAGTGTCATAGTGACCATGCCTGCGATCCACGCTGCAGTGATCCCGCCGGGGATGTCGACGCCCTCGGGAGGCCCATCAGGCACACGGAACCGTGCGTGCAACTCCTGGAGAGCTCTAGCCAGGTTGGCGAGGTTGTCCTCGGTGGCCGCAGGAGTTACGTCGATGTCTCGGGTGGGTGGAATCGCCACGCCGTGGAGTTCTGCTGCAAACCCTCCAATCACCACGTACCTGATGTCATGGCGGGCGAGCGCTTCGACGATCGTCGAAGCATCGATATCCGCGGTCGGCATCAGTGGCCTCGTATCCGCCGAAGTCGCTCGGCTTCGACTCGTGTCCTGCTCTGTTCAGCAAGTTTCGTTTGCTGCTCGGACGGAAGCGTCTTCATGAACGCGTCGAGCGTGGCGTCGTGGTAGTCGATCGGCTCGAGCCGGATTCTCATCTCAAGCCCAGCGCCAGCGAGGAGCCGCTGGAGAGTGGGGAGTGTCGGCTCCTTCCGCCCGGTCTCGTAGGCCGAGATAGATTGCTGAGATACTTCGGCTGCGTCAGCGAGTTCCGATTGGGTCATGTCGGCCTTGTCGCGCGCAAGCCGGAGAAGGCCCGCTGCGAGTGTTGGCGCTGGATCGAACTTGCCCATCCAGACATGATACACAACCGATAGATTGTATACAACCCTTCGCATGTACGCGCCTCATCGGTCACAGCCATTGAATGGGCAATGTGCGGGAGCTTCCGAAACGGCCTCGTATGCTGAGCGCTACACGGTGGCCTACCGTATAATCACGGCTCCACACGACGCGGGGTGGAGCAGTCTGGTAGCTCGTCGGGCTCATAACCCGAAGGTCGCAGGTTCAAATCCTGCCCCCGCTACGAAGAAAACCCTTGGCATTCCTACATGTGCCGAGGGTTTTCTCGCGTTGCGGGGTTGGCCGTTTTCTCCCTTCTACCGGGTCTTCTACCGGCCTCAGCCGGTAGACGCCTCAGGGGCGATCAGGCTCTCGAATATCCGGGCCGCTTTGGCTTGCATGCCGGGGAGAACATGCTGATAGGTGTCGATGGTGAACGCCGGGTTGCCATGCCCGAGCCGTTCCGAAACGACCTTGACCGGGACTCCCGCTTTGATGAGCAGGGTGCCGTGGGTGTGTCGTAGGTCGTGCAGCCTGATCCTGGGGACGTCGGCTCGTTTGACGATTCTGTTGAATGTCTGTGAGATCGAGTGGGGATGGATCGGGCTACCGGCGGAGTTGGTGAATACCCAATCGGTTGCTTCGGCACCGACGACAGCCTGTTCGGTCCGTTGCCAGGCACACCATGCGGAGAGCACCTGGACGGTGGTGGCGTCAAGGTCGATTGCTCGTCGCGAGTTGCTGGTCTTGCCCCGCGATACGTGTGTCTCGTAGCCGACTGAGACGAGTCCACGGTTGATCGACAGTGTTGCTTTCTCGAGGTCAACATCCTTCCATTGCAGACCCAACAGTTCACTGCGTCGCAACCCCGTGGTGGAGATCAGCCACAGCGCCGGGAAGAGCCGATGACCTGCCGCGGCACGGAGAAACCCTTGTAACTCTTGGGCTGTCCAGGCTTGCTGTTCCACCTTGGGTATCGATCTGAGTTTCGGTGCGTGTGCCACATATGCGACGTTGCGTGTCACGATCCCTCTACGCACGGCGTCGTTGAGGGCACCTCGGATGATGAGATGGATCTCCAACACCGTCTTGGGCGCAAGCGGCTTGCGTCCGTCGGTCGGGTGCAGCTTCTGGTCGTAGAGCGCTTCGAGATGATGCGGCTTGAGTCGCCGGATCGCCACCTTCCCGAGGGTGGGGAGGATGTGCCTTTCGGTGTTGCGTCGGTATCCATCCCACGTTGAACGTGCCAGCTCGATCTTCTTGCCGGGCAGCCACCTGGTGGTCAGGTAGGCACCGAACGTGAGTGAACGTCCCTCGTCGTTGCGGCCGTTCAGTTCCTTTGCGAGACGAGCAGCGAGCCGCTCGGCCTCTTCACGACTTGTACCGGCGGGATGCCACTTCCGGAGTTCCTTGCCTGTGACCGGGTCGAGTCCTTCGTAGATGACCGCATACCAGCGGTCGCCCTTCTTTGCTACATAGCCTTTCACGATTCCTTCTCCTTTCGGGCTCCGACTCTCGGAACCCGGTAGAAGGATCGGTAGAAGAACAAGAGAACCTGCAACCGAACCGCGCCAGGCACTCGGAAGCTTTCCCTGTCGCCCGACTCCATTGGCATGACCGAGATGGCCGGACTCTCACGGGACCATCACGGATGAAACCGGACCGGTTCAATGCGCCACCGGTCGACGGTGCGTTCAGGTGTTTCGTGGTATGCCGAGCCGTACGATTTCGGACGGGGCGCGTCCTTGTTCGAGGAGGCGCGACATGAACCTCATCGCTGGGTCGATATGTGCAAAGAACGCTTTGTAGCTGGGACATAGATAGTTGAGTGTGTCGTCGCCGTCGGGTGTTGTGGCGAATCTGTTCTTGGGGCATCCGCCGTGGCATGCGAACCGCACGTCACAGTCAAGGCAGTACTGGGGGAGTGTGTCACGTTTGGCTCTGCCGAAGTCTTGTTGCTGTTCGGATGCGATGAGGTCGATCATTGGTGTATCGGTGATGTTGCCCAAGAGGTAGTCGGGTTCGACGTAGTGGTCGCACGAGTACAGATCGCCGTTGTGCTCCATCGCCAACGCGAGGCCACAGGTCTCGGAGAACACGCACAGACCGGGTGGCTCGCCGTGCCAGTTCGCGAGTGCGACATCGAACATCTGCACGAAGACCTCGCCGACATCCCGACGCACCCATTCTTCGAATACGTCGATGAGGAACCGTCCATAGCCATCGGGCGATACGCTCCGTCGGGTCACGTGGTGTCCTGCCTGGACGTACACGGGACGCTTTTCGCCGCCCGCCGTGCTCCATCCGAGATTCGCCAGCGGCAGGAGCGCCTCGGTGGAACGCTCAACGATCGGGATGAACTGGACGTATCGAACCCCCATGTCGTCGCGGAAGAACCGGTACACCTCACCTCCGTGATCCTCGTTGGCTGCATGGACTGTGCACAAGACGTTCACATCCACCCCTGCGGCCTCGAGATGGTGGTACCCGGTCATCACACGGTCGAATGATCCCAGCCCGCGTTTGTCCACTCGGTAGGCGTCGTGCAGTTCGCGGGGGCCATCAACTGACAACCCGACGAGGAACTCGTGTTCCTTGAAGAACTCGGCCCAGTGTTCGTCGACCAGTGTTCCGTTCGTCTGGATCGTGTAGGCGACGCGTTGGTGCGGCTTGCGGTACTTCTCGACGAATTCGACCGACCTGCGGAAGAAGTCCAGCCCCATCATCGTCGGTTCACCACCCTGCCACGCGACGGTCACGTCGGGCGTGCGGTGCGACTCCAACAACTGGCGGAGATACTCCTCCAAGAGGTCGTCGGCCATGCGGAATCGATCACCCGGATACAGCATCTCCTTCGACAAGAAGAAGCAGTAGTCACAGTCCAGGTTGCAGATCGGACCGGTCGGCTTCGCCAGAAGATGGAACGCGGGCGGCGTCGGAATCAACGGCAACTCCCGGACTTGATGGCCATGGCACAACGGAACCACCAACGCCACCCGGCCCGTTCTTTGTCAAAGGACGCTGCGTCGCGAAGGCGGACCGAAGGCGAGGGCTTGATCGCTATTGGACCGACATCGCGATCTTGAGACGCTGTTCGGCCGTGATGTAGTGATCAGCATCCTCTGCGTCGTCACCGATGTCGATCTGCACCCACCGAACACGTCCAGTGAATGCGGATGTCTCAACGGAGAGATCGTCCGTTACCGCTGTGGCAGTGTCGTGACCGATGTCGGTGGTCTCGTCGAGTGAGAAGATCATCGGAACCGTCGCGTCGACACGCCCCTCGGCAACGAGGTCTCCGTCGACGTACAGAGTGGCTGTGCCTCCCTTTCCAAGGCCGCCACCGTCGTAGTCGAACTCGACTCGAACCTGGTGCTCCCCGCCGTCAAGGGCGCTCTCGCCGTAGATCTTGAACAGCTGCGCTCCGAAGAGGTTGTAGCAGTAGGCAGGCTTGCCATCCAACATGTAGAGGGTCCATCCCCCGAATGCTCCACCCTGTGCGATCAAGACACCATTCGCTGCCTCGTCGCGAACGTCGATCTGCGCCGTGACGGCATGGCTCTTGTTCTTGATATCAAGTATGGCGTGCTCGGATATGCGACCCATACTGCCGAAGAGAAGCTGTGAGTTCCCTTGGATGAGGGTCGGCCTGCCCGCGGCAGCGGCACTGACGCGCTCGACGCGTCGATCGTCGAGCGGGAGGACGTTGTACTTCGCCGCTTCGATCAGGAACAAGGTCTGCAACTCGGCGAGCTTGTCGGGCATCTCTGCCGCGAGGTCACGTGACTGCGTCCAGTCGTCCGGCCCGTACAGCTCCCACACGTCCTGCTCGATCGGGGACGGAGCCTGGTCGAGCAGCCACGGAGTGCTGTGACGGGTCACGGCTGTCCAACCCTCGTGGTAGATGCCGCGATTGACGAACATCTCGAAGTACTGCGTCGTTCTTGCTTCCGGGCTGTCGGCATTGTCGAAGCTCGCAACCATGCTCTCACCATGCAACGGCTCCTGGGCGACACCGTTCACGAAGGTCGGGTGTGGTATCCCTGCTGCGTCGAGAACGGTCGTGGCGACATCGATGACGTGGTGGAACTGGGGTCGCACCTCGCCACGGCTGGAGAAGCCGTTCGGCCAGTGGACGATGGTTCCGTTGCGCGTCCCTCCCCAATGCGAGGCGACCTGCTTCGTCCACTGGTACGGGGTGTTCATGGCGTGTGCCCACCCGACCGCGTAGTGGTTGTACGCGGCCGGAGTACCGAAATCGTCGATTTTCGACTTCAGGAAGTCGACCGTTTCGATCGAGAGCGCACCGTTGAGACTGAACAGCTCGTTGAACGTTCCATTGAGTGTTCCCTCGGCCGACGCACCGTTGTCACCGATGATGTAATAGATGAGGGTGTCGTCAAGGATCTCGAGGTCGTCGAGCGCATCGACGACCCGCCCCAACTGGAAATCGGTGTGCTCGAGGAAACCGGCGTAGACCTCCATCTGCTTCGCGAGAACCGGTTTCAAATCGTCGGGCATGTCATCCCAGGCCGGAATGTCGTCGTGACGCTTCGTCAACTCGGCATCCGCCGGAACGACGCCGAGTTCCTTCTGCCTCGCGAACGTACGCTCCCGAGCGGCGTCCCACCCGTCATCGAATTTACCCGCATACTTGTCCGCCCACTCTTTGGGGACGTGATGGGGAGCGTGCGTTGCCCCGGGCGCGTAATACGCGTAGAACGGCTTGTCGGGCATCATCGCCTTCTGCTGCCGAATCCACTCGATCGTGTGATCGGCCATGTCTTCGCCGAAGTGGTAATCCGGATCATGCCCGTTCTCCGGCTCGATCGGCACGGTGTCCTTGTAGATCGCGGGAGCCCACTGGTTCGTCTCTCCACCGATGAAACCGTAGAAGTGCTCGAATCCCTGGCCCGTCGGCCACTGCCGGAATGGCCCCATCGGACCGGTCTCCCACACCGGGACCTCGTGGCACTTGCCGAACTGTGCCGTCGAATACCCGCTGAGCTTCAGAATCTCGGCAAGAGCGGCACAGCTGTTCGGGATCACCGACGTGTAACCGGGCGCTGAGGTCGCGATCTCAGTAATTCCGCCCATGCCGACCGTGTGATGGTTCCGACCGGTAAGTAACGCAGCCCGAGTGGGAGAACACAACGCCGTCGTATGGAAACGGTTGTACTTCAAGCCGCTCAGTGCGAGACGTTCAGCAACCGGCGTCTGGCAAGGTCCCCCGAACGCACTCGATGCACCGAACCCCACGTCATCCAGCAAGACGACGAGAACGTTAGGTGCTCCCGCCGGAGGCCTCAGAGGCTCGATCGCGGGGAAACTCGATGACGGATCCTTCGCGTTGTAGGTAACCAATCCCTGGTACCGCTTGTGCGGAATCGGGAGAATCTGACCACTGGCATGACTCGCCATTGCGACCTCTTCCTGCTTCGGACCGGATCGTGAGCAATCCGCGTCTGGGGCTCACAATGCAGGTCAACGGTGTGCGATCTTGATCCCAGCCTAGAGGTAGTCATCGACCGCCGGTCCAGGAAAGGCACGTGTCGCGATCCTGTTGATTATGCACGTGTCCATTACGGGTTCTTCGCTGTGATCCTGTCGCTGTTCGACGTGGCTCGACGGGCGCTGAACCCGAACACAACGGTCCTGGTCAGAGTGCCCGGATCCGACTGATACCGCGACGAGTCCGAGGTTCCGGACGGCGTACGAGAGTCCGGCCTGGTGATCTACTGGTTCCATGCGCCGCTGATCTTCGCGAACGTCGACTCGGCGATCGATGAGATCGAGGCCCTCGTGCAAGGCGCCGACCCGCCGGCGTCGGCGCTGCTCATCTCGGCCGACGCGATCACCGACATCGACGTCACGGCGCTCGACGCCCTGAGCGGCTTCTTCGCCGACCTTCGCGAGAGCGGTATCGCCGTCGGGGTAGCCCGCATGAAGGCGGACGTCTCCCATCAGCTCGAGCGCGCAGACGCGCTCGATTGCCTTGGCGACGCGATCCTTCTCGAGGTCGACGCGGCCGTCGACGCCTTCCGCGCGGGAACCTTCGGCGGTCGGTGACCCTCGCCGAAGATGGAGCTACTTCAGTCGCTCGATCATGGGCGGCACCCACGTGCGGTCGAGGACCTCTTCGCGGCCCCAGTAGCAGCGGATGTACAGCGAGAACGTCCCTTCAGGCGCCGGGAGCCAGTTCGTCTCCTTGTCTGCGCCCGGCGACACCGTACCCGCATACAGCGTCAACGATCCGTCCTCGTTGAACAGCAGGTCCCTGTTCTTTGTGCCGAGCGAATACCGGTTGAGGTCGTTGACCTCGAACAGGTGGTACTTGTCGTAGATCGTGACGGACCAGAACCCATTCACCGGCGGGACTTGACCCGGTGCAAACGTGAGCGAGTAGGAGTCGCCGCCCGTCATCTGCACGCCGTCGAAGTCGTCGTCTGTGTAGAAGTACTGAGTCTCGGTCGGGCGGTTTTCGAACATGTTCGACCGCGCCGTGCCGGTCCGCATCAGGTAGTCGATGCCCCACTGGGCGTTGTTCGCCGAGCGATTCCAACCGTTGCCCGCTGGGATTCCGTTGTGCTTCCACAGCATGAGGGGAGCGATCACGGTCGCCTCAGCCTCGACCGCCACATCCACCAGGGCCTGTTTCAGCTCCGCGTCGGCAGCAGCGGCGTCGAGTACCTGACGGATCGAGGCGTACAACGCTTCTTCGCCGGGTAGTGGCGGTATTGCGTTCATCACGGCAGGGAGCTGATCGAAGTACGCCTCAGGCATGACCCACTTGTTCTCGCCCTCAACGGGTGGAGTGGGAAAAGACGGCACGTCGTTCCAGTCCCTCGTCCTCGTAACGCCGTCGAACTCCGAGAGCGGATACATATTGATCTGGTTGACGATCGGTTGCACCGCACCGCGATCCTCATCCGTGTCGTCGAGGAACACGCGGGGGCCGATCATCGCCAGCTCCGTCGGTGACCGGAGAACGGCGGCGATGCCATCGGGGACATCGCCATCCCACTCCGGCCCGACGATCAGGTAGAAACCGGGTTCCGTCCCGTACGGTTTCCCGAGTTCTCCGAATTGATCGGTGCGACCGTCGTAGAGCGCGACGATCCAGAACCGATCGCCGAAGTCGGGCACCTGAAGGACCACAGGCTCTTCGTCGACCGAGCCGAACCCGAGTCCGTAGGCAACGTCCTGGTTCGGACACGCGACGAAGCTCTGGTCTGGCTCGACGTAGTCGTTGAGCATGCAGAGCTGACCCCGAGGGGCAACGGGAACGACGCCCCCGAGGCGACCGGGCTTCGGGGCTTGCGTGATACCGGCTCGGCGGTTGGAGACATTCACCAACGCCCAACCCCAGACGTAGGCCACACGGCCGATTGCCTTGACGTACTCCTTATGCATGACGGCGCCCGTCACGGGCATGCCCTGTGTGCTCGCTTCGGAAAGACTCACGACGTTCCCTCTCTGTCACTCTCCCGGTCTGGAGGTGTCAGTTAACGCCTCGCTGCCGGGATGATCGGCATGTGGCGATTCTATTCATCCCGGACAGGCGCCCAGTCAGGCCTGCCCGTCGGACGCCTCGGTACCCCGTTGCTGAATCCAGTCAGTTGCGTCGTCGTGGGCTCGGATAGCGGTGGCGCCGAGCCACTCGTCTGACTCGTAGATGTTCTCTTCGCCGATGAGATCAGCCACACCTGTGACCTCCAGCTGATCGCGTACGCGTGGATGTGCGTACACCAGAACGAGCTTGCTCTGTGCGTCGTGGAGGCTCGCCGCGTACCGGGACAGGATCTCCATGAATGTCGACCCGAGGTCCGTCTTCCCCCGCAGCCGGAGAATCACGACTGAGTTTCGCGTTCGAGCTGTGACGTTCGGGAGCTCCTCCTCGAAGACGGGTGCTGATGCGAAGAAGAGGCTGCCGTACGGTTGGAGGATCAGGATTTCGTCCGCGCCGACGTCTTCGGGTGGATCTACCTCGCGCATCCGATCCTTATCGCCGACGATCCACTGCTTGATCGTGATGCGGTTCGATTGGTTGAAGACGAACAGGATGATGGAGATACCGACACCGACGAGCACTGCGTTTTGTAGGGGAATCAGCATGGTCAGTACGAACGTAACGACCATGACTGTCGCCTGCGCAGTCCCCGTCAGCCATACAGCCTTGATGTCCTCGGGCTTGACGGTGCGGTATCCGACGATCATCAAGAGTCCGGCCAGGGCGGGCATGGCGATGAGGCCGACGGCTTCACCGAGCACCAGGATCGACAGCGCCATGACACCACCTGCTATGAGCATCGCGCCCTTGGACTTGGCCCCGGCTGTCTTCACCAGAGAACTGGCGGACATCGATCCCCCGACCGGCATGCCACGGAACAGGCCTGAAGCGATGTTCGCCACACCTTGCCCCACGAAATCCTGCGAAGCGTCGGGATACTCGCCGTCAGGGTTCGGGAAGTTTGCTGAGATGCCTGCTCCCTGCACCAGTCCGACGAACGCAAGAGAAGCCGCTGGAATGATCAACGTCGGGATCAGTGTGAAGTTCGGCAGTACCGGAAGGGGGAGACTCCGCGGTACGTCGGTGATGTCTCGCAGCTGCTCAACGTTCCATCCGAGAGCCGCCACGATCCCTGACGTTGCGACGATCGCGAACACCATTCCGAGCGGTCCGAGACGGGTTCGCTCGAGAACGATGATCAGAGAGATCGTGGACACACCCACGAGAATCGATGGCCAGTGAGCCATGCCCAGATTGAACAGCAGATTGAACGCTCGGAGGACTCGATTGCCGCCGTCCGCTTCGTACCCGCTGAAGTTGTCGAGCTGACCGAGCACGATGTTGATGCCGACCGCGTTGATGAAACCCACCATGACCGCATTGGAGACCCAGCGCAGTATCGACCCGAGCTTGAGCAGACCTGCGACGAGCATCACTGCTCCCGTGAGGATCGCAAGCGTGAAGAGCGCCTTCTCAGGGTCGCGACCCGAGTGCACGGCTGGGACATCCGCAACGATGATCGCCATCGCCCCCGTCGCTTGCACGGCCATGAACGCGGAACTGGTGGAGAGAGCTCCGGCAACGGTTCCGTACAAGTAGCCGTAGAGACCGAAGACGGGGTTCACACCGGCGAGTAGACCCCCGGCAAGGCCGTCAGGAACACTCTCGACGCCGAGAACAAGACCCGCCACCGCATCATCACGCAGCGTCTTGCGATCAAAAAGGGTACGGGCCCACGTTCCGAATTGAGGTGTCTTGATACGCTGGAGTCTATCCGAGCACCGCGAGGCCGGTCTATCGTGTCCACGATCGGTCTTGCCGCCGTAGAGAGGAACCTGAGGAGTGGTCGAAGAGCACCCTGCAGGCCCAGCCGAGGCTGGGTCGGTCGACGGCCCGAATCAGATCGGACCGCCACCCGCGCCGCCTGACCGTCTGAAGGCGCTGGCTGACGGTGTGTTCGCCATCGCCATGACGCTGCTCGTCCTCGAACTCGGCGTGCCGATCGTTTCCGGCGGCGATGCCGACCTTATTGCCGCTCTCGGCGAGATGTGGCCCGACTTTGTGATGTACGTCCTGAGCTTCGCTGTGCTCGGCGTCTACTGGCTCCTCCACGACATGGTCTTCGACGCGATCGACCGATCCGATAGCACTCTGATCTGGCTGAACATCCTCTACCTGATGCTCGCCGCGTTGATTCCGTTCGGCACCGCCCTGGTCGTCGCATATGACGCGATGACCGTCACAGCCGTGTTCTACGGAGCCAACCTGCTGCTCCTCTTCCTCGTCATGTGGAGCATGTGGGGGTACGCCATCTCGAAGAACCTGATCGCGAGCCACGTCGATCCGAATCTGGCACGCGGAGCCAGGACGATGGGACTGATCTACGTCGGCGCATTCGCTGTCTCCTTCGTTCTCGCGTTCTTCGTCCCCACCGTCTCAATGGTGATGTACGGCGCGATCGTTGTCGGAATCATCGGCTTCACGGTCGCCGGGCGGACGGATACGGTGATCATCTGGCAGGCGGTTCGTCGCGACGAGGACTGACAAACTCCCGGCACCCAACGGCGGCTCCACCGAAGTGGTTTGCCCTGAGATTCTTGGAGTCTCTTGAGTGTGGAACAACGAGGGGTTGAGCAAGAATGCGATCACTCCGGAAGCTTGGATTCTCGCGACGTTTGATCTCGACACGCCCGCGGCGAGTGGCGGGTGCCACGGGACCCCATCCGACGACCGCGGGTCATTGGCTTCACCCTTTGGGAACGACAGGGCGATTGCGGAGCCGATGTCTCCATCGCGCATCCATCGCGCGAGAGGGTGGGATGGGGCGGGAAACAGCGAGAAACGCTGAGAGACGAAAACCCAGCCAGGACAAGCGTTCCCGGCGTTTGCCCAGGTCAGCGGGTGGGGTTCCCTCGGCTCATAACCCGAAGGTCGCAGGTTCAAATCCTGCCCCCGCTACGAAGAAAACCCTTGGCATTCCTACATGTGCCGAGGGTTTTCTCGCGTCGCGGGGTTGGTCGTTTCGGGGCTTCTACCGGGCGTTCTACCGCGGTCAGCCGGTAGAAGTCTCTGGGGCAGTCTGCTTGTCGAATACGCAATCCATGAACATCCGCGCCGGGTGCCATCAGACAGACGTGCCGACTGTCATCGTGTGGGCGGTTACTGGGGCACGGGTCGGACGGGCGGGTCAGTCGCAGTGTCTCCGGTCGGGCTGGCCAGAGCGCGCTCTAGTGAGGTGAACAGCTCAAGCACGGCGGGTGCTTCGAAGATGCGGTAGCGCTGCTTGCCGACGTTTCGCTGCACCAAGATCCCGGTGTCGACGAGCCGGTTGATTGCACTGCCAGTCGCGACGTCGGAGCGGTTGATGAGGCCAGCGGCCGATTCCACGGTCATGAGGGGGACCCCGGGGAGAATCTCGATAAGCAGGTCCAAAGCGGATTCCTTCCGGACGGTGCCAAGGCTTGCTCGCCACTGGCCGACCAGCTCGTCGATCCTGGAGGCGTAGCCTTCTGCATCGCTACAGGCCCGGAGGGTGGCCGCGGCGAAGGTGTGCAGCCAGGCGTGAGCCGCCGTTGACCGGTTGGGACTGTTTGCTGGATGTGAATGCCGAAAGGTCGTCAATCCGGAGATGTAGTCCTTCGACCAGGTGGCGAGAACGAGGCTGATGGGGGGCACGAAGTTGGGGGAGAGGCCTCGCCGACGGAGGATCACGTGGATCAGTGCCCGTCCCGTACGCCCGTTTCCGTCAGCGAAGGGGTGGATGGTCTCGAATTGGGCGTGGGCAACGGCAGCCTGCACGAGCGTTGAGTGCCCGTCTCCGTTCGTGTAATCGATGAGGTCGTGGAGAAGCCCCTCGACCTGTTCCGGCGGTGGCGGGATGAACGCGGCGCTGCAGGGATTGTATGAGCTGCCCCCGATCCAGTTCTGTCCCTCACGGATGACCCCTCCGAGTTCCGGCGTGGGTGATCGATCCATCAGGATCCCGTGGACTTCCAGCAGGTTGGGCAGCGAGATCCGCTGCTCTCGGGTCGTCAATTCGATGGCTGACTCCATCGAGGCGATGTTGCCGAGAACCTCAACTGCAGTGCGATCCGCAGTTTCGCCGCCTTGAGCGATGACAGCCTCGGCTTCGACCAACCGTCGTGGTCCGGCGTCGAGTCCTTCGATCTTGGAGGAGGCAACCGACTCTGCCCTGAGCAGGAAACGGGCGAGGCCTTCAAGACTGACATGGCTCATCCCGGCTTCGTTCAGATCTCGTATCGCGGTTTCGGCGTCCGCGATGTCGGCTGCGAGATCGCTGGGTAGGGTGAGACTCCACCCGGCGAGAGGATCGGGTAGGTAGGCGTCGTAACTGCAACCCTGCCGGTCGCCGCGAGTCATCCCCTCGAACCGAGGCTCCCATCGTCTCCGTACGTACTCGGCCATCCTTCGGCTCCCAACTCGTTAAGCGAAGGTTGCTCGTAAAGCTTAGCTTAGAGCAACGCTAACCAAAGGAAACTGGAATAGTGGCTACGAGTGCGCGCAAATGGATGAGAATCCACCAGTCGTCGACACCGCGCATATCGAAGCGCCACGTCCACGGGCGTGGTGCATGAGTGTCCTGGTCAGAGGATCACTGGTGCCAGACTGGTGCCCAACCGCCTGACACAGCCTGACACAGGGTATCACTCGTTGACATGCGTTCCAGGTCATCGTGATGCTAATCATCGTTGAGTAGCGATATCCAACGCTGCTCGGAGCCCACTCGACGGCTCATAACCCGAAGGTCGCAGGTTCAAATCCTGCCCCCGCTACGAAGAAAAC
>CBETWC010000006.1:0-15869 GCA_965539925.1 uncultured bacterium | reverse complement strand
TGTCCTGAGACTTATAAGCCGCTTACAAACCGGAACGATGTCCTGAGACTTCCCCCGTAGAAGGTCGAAGGTAGAAGGCAGGGAGCGTTCATCGCTGGGCGTTCGTCGTTCGGCATCCCCCCAGATTGTCCTCCCTTCAGGGAGGACGGAAGAGCGACGAAGTCGCTGTTCAGGAGGGAGTGCGAGCCTGCGAGCTCGGTACGACAAGACCATGCCCCGCATCAACAACCGTACGACGTTCGCCATCAAGCACTGGCGCGAGGTCGTGGCGCTTGACGCTCGCAGGCTCGCACCCCCTCCTGGCTCGCACCCCCTCCTGGCTCGCAAGCTCGCCTGTCCTCGCTGAAGGGAGGACGCGTGCAGGGGGAGGTTGTTGTGTGTAGGTTCCGGGTTGAGCAAGGGAAGGCTCCACCGGATGACGTGTGTGAGCAGTCGAATTGATGCGCGAGGAGTAGGCAATGGTTGAGCGTGCAGATGTGGTGATCCTCGGATTGGGAACTGGTGGCGAAGACCTCAGTCTCAGACTCCTCGAGGTCGGGCTGGATGTTGTCGGTATTGAACCGGCGTTGGTGGGTGGGGAGTGTGCCTACTGGGCGTGTATCCCATCAAAGATCATGATTCGGGCGGCGAACGTGCTCCAAGAGGCTCGGCGCGTCAATGGTATGGCAGGCCACGCGGAGGTGACCCCCGACTGGTCGCCCGTTGCGCTGCGCATACGAACCGAAGCTACAGCGGACTGGGACGACTCCTTCGCCGTGGAGCGGTTCAAGAGCCACGGTGGGCGTTTCGTCCGAGGACGAGGGCGCTTGACCGGCCCGAACACAGTGATGGCTGATGGCACGACCTATGAGGCGACGCGGGGCATCGTGATCGCGACCGGATCACAGCCGTTCATCCCGCCGATTCCGGGTCTCGCCGATGTCGACTACTGGACCACCCACGATGCCATTGCTGTGGCTGAACTGCCGGAGTCACTGATCATCCTTGGCGGGGGAGCGGTTGGATGCGAGCTTGGTCAGATGTTCTCGCGATTCGGTGTCACCGTCACGATCGTTGAAGGTCAGGACCGCCTTCTGGTTGCGGAGGAACCGGAAGCCTCCGAGGTGGTCAGGTCAGTGTTCGAGTCGGAAGGGATTGCCGTGCACTTCGGGGCGCGTGCCAACCATGTCGCGGCTGACGGTGATTCCGTCACGGTGGAGTTCGGTGATGGAACGAGCTTGTCCGCCGAGAAGTTGCTCGTGGCAACGGGCAGGACAGTGGATCTGGAGGGTCTCGGGATCGAAGCAGCGGGGTTGGACCCAACTGGCCGGTTCATCGAGGTGGATGACGCACTCTTGGCAACAGATGGGATCTGGGCCATGGGTGATGTCACAGGAAAGGCGATGCTTACCCACGTTGCGGTCTACCAAGCGTCGATCGTTGCTGCTCAGATCCTGGGTGAAGATCCGCCACCGGCGGACTACTCGGCGCTTCCGCGGGTCACGTTCACCGACCCGGAGGTTGGGTCCGTCGGCTTGACGGAAGCGGATGCGCGAGCCGCAGGAATCGATGTGGTTGTCACGACGAAACCTGTGGGGTTGACGTTCCGTGGTTGGCTCCACGGTTCCGGCAACGAAGGTGTCATCAAGCTGATCGCCGACCGCAACACGGGAGTACTCGTTGGCGCATCGTCAGTGGGTCCCCGTGGCGGAGACGTACTCGGCATGCTCGCTGTCGCTGTTCACGCCCGCGTGCCGCTGGGAACGCTTCAACACATGATCTATGCCTATCCGACGTTCTACGGCGGCATCGGTGAGGCGATCGGCGCTTTTGGCAGGGGAATCGTCAAGGTGCTCGATCCGGACGCCACACCCGGTGTCTTCGATTCCATGACCCAGTAGGCAGCAGCGACACCATGCCGGTGAGCTACAGCGCGGCGATTGCTTCGAGTTCGTCGAGGAGTGCCGCCCTGTCTGCGTCGGGCAGGAACGTCGCCTCGATCGAGTTCCTCGCCAACTGCACCAAGTCCTGCTGCGTGAGATTGAGTCCAGCGGCGACGGCGAGGTAGTTGTCGAGGACGTATCCGCCGAAGTAGGCGGGATCGTCCGAGTTCACGGTGACCTTGACGCCTGCGTCCAGCAGTCGTTTGAGGTTGTGGTCCTCGATGCGGTCGAAGACGTTGAGCTTCAGGTTCGATAGCGGACACATCGTCAGGGGGATCTGACCCTGCACGAGCCTGTCGACGACACTCGGGTCGTCCTCAGAACTCACGCCGTGATCGATACGCTCGGCCTCGAGAGCGTTGAGCGCATTGGCGACGTACTGTGCCGGTCCTTCCTCGCCAGCGTGTGCAACAGTGCGCAGACCGGCATTTCGGGCCAGTTGAAAAGCCGCCGCGAATGCCTCCGGCGGGTTCCCGACTTCTGACGAATCGAGCCCAACGCCGAGGAGTTGTCCACGGAATGGTTCGGATTCATGCCAAGTGGCGATCGCTTCCTCGTTGGGAAGATGGCGGAGGAAGCACATGATCAGTCCTGCTGAGATGCCCCAACGTGTGGCGGCATCGGTGATTGCGCGAGTGAAGCCTTCCATGAATATGGAGAATCCGATGCCACGCCCAGTGTGCGTCTGGGGATCGAAGAAGATCTCCGCACGTCGTACGCCATCTACGTGGGCTCGCTCGAGGTAGGCGAGCATCAGGTCGTAGAAGTCCTGTTCGGTGACAAGCACCGCAGCACCCTGGTAGTAGATGTCGAGGAACGACTGGAGGTCAGTGAACTCGTACGCATCCTTGATCTCCTGCACCGAGTCGAACGGGAGGTCGATGCCGTTGCGAGTAGCCAGATCGAACATCATCTCAGGCTCGAGCGTCCCCTCGATGTGGACGTGGAGCTCGGCCTTGGGGAGTCGGCGTATGAATGATGCGATGTCCATCCGGCTATTCAAACAGACTGCGTGCGGCTGCTCACCTTGAGAGGTGAGTGTTCAGGCGTTGCTGTTGGAGACGCCGGCCATCATCAGGCCGACTTCCTCGCGTGTCGCGGTAGCAGGGTCGACGATGCCCATGATCTTTCCCTCGTACAACACGGCAATACGATCTGACAGCCCGAATATCTCATCGAGGTCTTCGGAGACCATGAGAACCGCGGTGCATGCTGTCCGATGCTCGATCAGCTTCGCTTGGATGAACTCGGCATCTGTCAGCACGTTGCGCTTGTCAATGATCCTGCGGTGAATGTACTCAGCCGCGCCGATGTCGACTCCGCGTGTCGGCTGTGACGCAACGATGACTGTTGGTTCCGAAGACAGCTCCCGTGACAGGATGAGCTTCTGGATGTTGCCTCCGGAGAGGTTTCGACAAGGTGTCTCGATCGAGGGTGTGCGAACGTCGAATGCCTCAACGAGGTGCTCTGCGTGTTCTTTGATGGCAACGAAGTCGAAGAGTCCGTGCTTGAGGTAGTCATGGCTCTTGTGGTCGATGAGGAGCAGGTTCTCCCAGACGGTGAAGTCACCGATTGCTCCCTCGCGCATGCGCTCTTCCGGTACATACGAAAGACCGGCCCCGCGGATGGTTCGAGGATGAGCTCCGGTGATGTCCTCACCGAGGATCTTGACCGTTCCGCTCTCGGCTTGTCTGAGTCCGGCCACGGTTTCGGCAAGCTCGCGCTGACCGTTTCCTGACACGCCGGCGATCCCAAGGATTTCGCCCTTGCGAACGTCGAGATCGAGGTGATCGATGGCTATGACGCCTCGATCACCCATGACGGTGAGGTCTCTGATCTCAAGTGCAACTTCGCCCGGTTCAGCTGGGAGCTTGTCCGGTCGGAGCTTCACCTCGCGCCCAACCATCATGTTCGCGAGGCTCTCTCGCGTTGCGCCTTCAACCGCGACCTCGCCGGTCACCGAGCCGTGGCGCAGGACCGTGATCCTGGTGCTCAGCGCGAGCACCTCATGCAGCTTGTGCGAGATGAAGATCAGGCCCCGTCCGTCGTCGAGCAGGTGACGAAGAGTCACAAAGAGCTGCTCGACTTCCTGGGGAGTGAGCACTGCTGTGGGCTCGTCCAGGATCAGTAGCCGTGCCTCGCGATAGAGCGCCTTGATGATCTCAACCCTTTGGCGTTCTCCAACAGAGAGCTGCCAAACCAGGGCAGAGGGATCAATGTCGAGTCCGTACTCGCCGGAGAGCGTGAGAATCCTCTTCGAGACGACACCGAGGTCGGTCAGGAAGCCCCTGCTTGACTTCAGGCCCAACGCAACATTCTCGGCAACTGTGAGTGTGGGAACGAGCATGAAATGCTGGTGGATCATCCCGATGCCGTGCTCGATCGCATCCGCCGGACTGTCGATCGTTACGGGCTCGCCATCAAGGAGTATCTCGCCCTCATCGGCGGCGTAGAGGCCGTAGAGCACCTTCATGAGTGTGCTCTTGCCTGCTCCGTTCTCACCGAGCAGCGTGTGGACCTCTCCTGCGTACAGGTCGAAGTCGACGCGATCGTTCGCGATCACGCCAGGGAACCGTTTGGTGATCCCACGCATCTCGAGCATCGGGCTAGCCGTCACTTCTTGCTCCTGTTCGGTGAGCCGGGGGACCCGAAGGTCCCCCGAACTCCGTTGTTTCTATCCCTCGGCCTTGAACTTCTCGATAGCGTCCTCGGCGAGCTGTTTCACGTCGGCAGGGAGGTCATAGTCTTCGTTGTATTCGATGACAAGACCGTCGTTGGCGAACGTGATCGAGTAGATCTCGCCACCGAGCGTGCCGCCCTTCACGTTGTTGACGATCTCCTCGAGGATGTGCTCCCAGTGGTACACCTGGGAAGCGACCACGATCTCGGGTGCCAAGCTCGTCTGATTGGCCTGGGTGCCGAACCAGAGAACACCCTTCGTGTTCGCAACACCGACTGCTCCTACAACCATCTGCGCCGTGCCAGAGAGGACATCGGCACCGTTGTTGATCAGAGACTGTGCGGCCTCTGAGGCAAGGGCGACATCGCTGAACGATCCGATGTAGTTGATCGGAACAGTCGCATCAGCGTTCTGCTCGAGCACACCTTCCTTGAATCCATCGACGTAGAGCTTCGCATCCCCGACCTCGATCGGGCCGACGATCCCCACATTGGCGTTCGCCGACAGAGCCGCTGCCATGATTCCCATGACAAATCCGCCCTGGTCCGACGCTGCCTCGTAGGAGAAGACGTTCGGCAATCCGAACGTATCTGCCGAGGTACCCCATGCAAACGCCGTGTCAGGGAAGTCTGGAGCGATCTCCTGGAGGGAGCCTCCATACTGCGATCCGTGGGCGATCACGAGGTCGTAGCCGTCGTCTGCATAACCACGGATGGCCACCGCTGCGTCTTCGACAACGAACGTTCCATCTGTGATGGCGACCTCGGTGACGATGCCGCTGTCCAAGAGCATGTTCGCCGCGTCAACGATCGACTGGGTGAATGCAAGGTCATTCGACGCTGACGGGGCGACAATGGCGACCCTGAACTCCGCTGGCGCGGCAGTCGTTGTCGTCGTGTCGCCTTCAGCAGTCGTTGTCGTCGTGTCGCCTTCAGCAGTCGTTGTCGTCGTGTCGCCTACGGCAGTCGTTGTCGTGTCGTCGATGGCTTCGGTTGAATCGTCGTCACCGCCGAATACTGCAAATCCGATGAGGGCAACCAAGATGACCCCAACGACCACAGCGATGATCGTGATGTTCCTTTTCTCCAAGTTCTCTTCTCCTGTGTCCGGGCCCTGGGCCCTTGTTACTTGCCTCTTGTGAATGGCTTGGTCAATGCCGACGGTGCCCGGAAGCGCCTTGCGACGAAGACCAATGCCAAGATTGTGATGATGGCCGGTGCCATCGCTGCCAGATCAGAAAGCTCGCGTGGGATGATCTCCTGCGTCTTGAGCTCCAGCACGAGAGCGTTGACGAAGCCGAAGAGCAGCGCACCGAGCATGATCCCAACAGGCCGCCAGGCACCGAAGTAGACGAGTGCGATGGCGATGAATCCTGCAGCGTTCGTCAGATTCTGTTGGAAGATTCCAAGTGTGATGGCGAGTACTGCTCCAGCGGCTCCTGCGAGCGACCCACCGATGATCTGTGTTGCATAGCGAACACCGGCGACGCTCACACCAAGCGTGTCTGCTGCCTCGGGATACTCCCCGACGGCGCGGATCTTCATCCCGAACGTGGTCCGGTTGATGACGAACGTGGCAATGGGGATGGATGCAAAGGCAAGATAGATGGCGAGGCTGTGTTGGAAGAACATCTCGCCAATGTAGGGGATATCTGCCAGGAGGGGGATGTGAACCGGGGGGAACTGCTTGATCGGAATGGGCGTGCCGACGAGCTTCTGGAACAGCAGGTCGCTCATCCCAAGTCCGAAAAGGTAGATGCCGATCCCGCTGATGCCCTGCTCTGCCTGAAGGGTCACCGCAATGAGCGCTGACGCGAGACCCATGACGAGTCCGATGGTTACGCCGGCAAGGAGTCCCAGCCAGACGTTGTCGGTCTTGAGCACGGCGTAGTAGCCAGCAAATGCACCGAGCAGCATGATCCCGTCAACACCGAGGTTGAGCACGCCGCTTCGCTGACCGAAGGTCTCGCCCAGAGAAGCGAGCAGGAGTGGCACGGCCAGTCTGATCGCCGAGGCAACAACGGCGACAACCACAGCTGCAGTGAAGACTTCGCTCATGGTGAGTCCCCGGGATCAAACGACTGTGTGCCCTCAGGGGGTAGATCGTGGACCGCCCCCATGCCGGTAGCCTTGTGAACCGACACCTCCGCTTCGTCGGGAGGTCGCTCGTCACGATCCTCTGTTGTCAACAGCATGGTCCGGTACCGGTCTGCTGCGACGACGAACACGACCACGAGACCGTTGAGTGCAACGATCAATGCCGATGGCACCTGAACGGCACGCTGGAGTGCCTGCCCACCGACGATCAATCCGCCGAACAGGAACGAAGCAGGAATCGTCCAGAGTGGGTGGAGACCACCGAACAGGGCGGCAACGATACCGTTGAAGCCAGCGCCTCCGGTGAATCCGAGGCTCGAGCCATCGGTCACCATACGGTGGCTCTCACTGCCGAAGACGAGGACAGCACCACCAAGTCCTGCGAGGGCACCGGACAGCGTGAGAGCAAGGGCGATCGTTCGCTTGACCGGGATTCCCGCATAGCGAGCAGCGTGCTCGGAGAGGCCAACGGCACGAAGGCGGTAGCCGAGGGGTGTCCGCCACAGGAGGTAGTACGCGGCGATCGCGGCGACCACCGCAATGATCGGACCTATGTGGAGTCGGTCGCTACCGAAGAGGAGCGGGAGATCCGCTGACTCGGGAAGACGTGCTGTCTGGGGGATTCTCGTCCCCCGCTCGATCTCGGCAGGATCGATGAGCGGGCCACGCAGCAGGTAGTTCATCAATTGCACCGCAACGATGTTGAGCATGATCGTACTGAGGATCTCGTTGACCCGGTAGTACGCCTTCAACGCACCAGGGATCCAGCCCCACAGTGCACCGCCCAGGATCCCGGCGCCCAGCACGACGGGGATCATGATGATCGACGGCATCTCGGGCAGGGACAGCGCGGCCATCGTCGAGAAGAGGCCGCCCAGAACCATTTGTCCTTCGGCACCGATGTTGATGACGCCGGCACGGAAGGCAATGACGATGCCGATGCCGACGAATAGCAGGGGAGTGGCCTTGAGAATCGTTGACACGAGTGCGTTGGCAGATCCGAAGGCGCCCACGAACATCTCGTAGTAGCCCTCTATGGGGTTTGCGCCGAGGAGGACGAGCATGATGGCGCCGAAGATCAGTGCTGCGAGGACGGCCAGAACTGGAATGCTGTACGCAAGGATGCGACGCTGTTGATGACTGAGGTTGAGTGTCATGTCAGCATTGCCCGGTCGTCGCCATTCCTTAGGTTCGGACTACGCGACTCATATTCCCGTTTGCTTGACGAAATGTCAAATTGGAGGCGGTGATACGTAGAGATTTCGTTAGCTCCGGATCGCATTCAGGTAGTTGTAGATCGTGATGCGACTCACGCCCATGATGTCTGCGATCTCCTCTATCGACTTGCGCAGCTGGAATGCGCTGCGTTCGTCAAGGAGCCGTACAGCAATCTGTTTCCCCGTCCGATCGAGCTCTGGAAGCGGCGCGCCGAGCTCCTGCTCGATCCTCGCGACGAGACTGCCGAGGGCGTCGTCGAGCGACCCAATCCGGGCGTAGGCCACAATCTCTCCATCCCACTCGATCGGCACATCGAGGCGTTCTGCCTCGGTAGGCGGGATGATCGCTCCCCCGTTGGCTTCGAGTGCAGGCCGTAGGGCGGCGATCACGCGGTCAGCCTCGGATGTCACGATTCTTCGGGCCGATCGATCTGGACCGTGACCCTCGTGGCTCCCGCGTCCATGGCGGCATCGACCATGTCGCGAATGGCTGCGGTGACAAGTTCCCTGTCCCCGGAGATCGTGGTGCCGAATGCTCCGACGCTCGGCTCGAATCCGTGGGCCTTCACAGCCTCGATACCGGCGAGAACAGGCGGCCCGAGCGCTCCCTCGGTGAACGGCTCAACCATGAATTCGGCTCGGTACGCCACCAGCGGCTCTCCCGGATCGTCAGACAGCCACAGTAGTAGGGGGGCTACCAGCTATCAGCCATCAGCCATTAGCTGTCAGCTGTCAGCTGTCAGCTTTCGGCTATCAGCTATCAGCCAGCGGCCAGCAATGGGGCAAGGCCAGTCGATCAACGCTCATTGGTCCCCCCTTCAGGGAGGACACGCGAGCGCAGCGAGCGAGGAGGGGGTGCGAGCTTGCGAGCGTCACGCGCCACGACCTATGCAACCCATCGACAGACGCAAGACGCTGAACGCTGAACGCAAGAGGTCGTGCCGTACCGGGTTCGCAGGCTCACGGTCCCCCCCTGGCTCGAAGACTCGCCCGTCCCCCCCCCTGGCTCGAAGACTCGCCCGTCCCCCCCCCTGAAGGGAGGACAACTTGTCGCACACAACCGCGGCCAAGCGTCCTCCCCTGGTGGGAGGACGGGCGAACGGAGTGAGCCAGGAGGGGGATGCAGAAGCCGCTGGCTGATGGCTGAAAGCTGATAGCTGATGGCTGAAAGCTGAAAGCTGACCACCGAATTGACAAAATGTCAAGAACGGGATGAAGATACGATGGACCTGTACCGAGGAGATTCAACGATGGAGACTGTTTCGTTCACTGTCAATGGTTCCGAGGTGGAGCTGTCACGTGAGCACCCGCATCTCCTGTCTGCTCTGCGCGAGGATCTCGGTATCACCTCGCCCAAGGACGGTTGCTCTCCGTCCGGCCAGTGCGGCGCATGCACCGTGTTGCTCGACGGCAAGGCGATCCAGAGCTGTCTCGTGTCGATGGACAAGGCCCAAGGCAAGCACGTCACGACTCTGGAAGGTTTCGACGTTGCCGAGAGAGAGCATCTGGCGAATGCGTTCGCAGCGACCGGCGCATTGCAGTGCGGGTTCTGCACACCTGGCATCCTCGTGCGCACCAAGTCACTGCTCGATCAGAAGGGTTCCGATCTCGATCGCAGGACCGTCGAGACCCGACTCGGTGCCCACCTCTGCCGATGCACGGGGTACACGAAGATCTTCGAAGCGATCGATCTCCTCATCGAGGACAAGGTCGAGGTGCCACTCAATCCTGTCGGCATCGGGGACTCGGGACTCAAGTACGAGGGCATCGAACTCGCCCTCGGAGACCGCGGCTATGTCAACGATCTGCGACCCGAGGGGTTGCTCCACAGTGCCCTGCGCCTCACGGATCACGCCAGGGCCGATGTGAATCGGATCGATAAATCGGCTGCGGAGGCCATGGAAGGTGTCGTCGCGGTGTATACCGGTGCCGACGTTCCCGGCAAGCTCCACGTCGGAATCATCCATGAGGACTGGCCGGTCTTCGTTCCTGAAGGTGGTCGAACCTCGTACTACGGCGACGTTCTTGCGATCGTCGTTGCCGATTCGAAGTTGATCGCACATGCAGCGGCGGATCTCATCGATGTCGAGTACGAGGTGTTCGAACCGTTCGCTGATGCGCACACGGCACTTGCCTCGAGCGAGAACGCCGTCTGGGGTTTGGAAGGGAACGTCCTCTCGCGAACCGCATATGCGCGAGGGGATGTCGATGGCGCACTGGCAGCGGCACCTCACACCATCCACGAAATCTTCCGCACACAGCGCGTCGAGCATGCGTTCCTCGAGCCGGAGTCGACACTTGCCATGCCCGACGGCAACGGCGGTCTGCACGTCTACTCGGGTGGCCAGGGCATCTGGGACGATCAATCGGAGATCGCTGCGATCCTCGATGTCGACGTGAGCGATGTGACCGTCGAACTCGTTTCGAATGGCGGGGCCTTCGGCGGCAAGGAGGACATGTCGAATCAGGGCCAGACCGCTCTTGCGGCACATCTCCTCGGTCGACCGGTCGTCTGCACTCTCACCCGTGAGCAGTCCTTCCGCATGCACGCAAAGAGGCACCCGATCGAGATCGAGGTATGGGCGGGCTGCGACGCGGAAGGCCGCCTGACAGCGCTTCGCTCGCGCATGATCGGAGACTCTGGGCCGTACGCCTCTGTTGGGATGAAGGTCCTCGAGCGCGCGGCAGGCCACATGAGCGGCCCGTATGTCGTCGACAACATCGATGTCGAGGCGATTGCCGTTCGCACCAACAACTCCGTGGCGGGCGCCTTCAGGGGATTCGGAGCCAACCAGGCCCAGTTCGCAATGGAAGGCATCGTTGATCGTCTCGCTGAGTCCGTCGGCATCAGCGGCTGGGAGATGCGGTCGCGAAACATCATCGAGCCGGGAGCCGTCTGGGGTCCCGGGCAGATCATGGATGACGGATGCAGAGGAATCCGCGAATGCCTCGACTCGGTGAAACCCGCCTACGACACGGCGCGTGAGGACGGCAGGGCAGTCGGGCTCGGGATCGCGCTCAAGAACTCAGGATTGGGGAACGGCTTCCTGGAGATCTCCAAGGCTGTGGTCCGTCTCGAGGAGGACGGCACCGTTGAAGTCAGGCATTGCTGGACGGAGATGGGTCAGGGGGTGCACAATGTTGCTATGCAGGTCGCGGCGGAGGAGCTCGGTATCGACTCTGGTCGAATCAAGGTGGTTGTTGACACGACTCGGCCGCTCGGGGCCGGGCAGACGACCGGTTCACGCGGCACCGTGATGGCGAGCGGCGCCGTAGCCGATGCGTGTCGGGCAGCCAAGGAAGCAGGTCTCACGGCCGGTATCGACCACAATGGCGAGTATCGGGTTGACTGGACGAATGCGCTCGAAGACGGTCTCGAGAATCCGACCATCCACTCAGCCTTCGGCTATGCGGCTCAGGTCATCATCGCCGATCCGGAGACCGGAGAGATCGAGAAGGTCGTTGCTGCACATGACGTGGGTCGAGCGATCAACCCTCGGCTCGTCGAAGGCCAGATCGAAGGCGCCGTCCACATGGGTCTTGGATACGCACTCACGGAGGAATTCCCGACCGACGAACTCGCACAGCCGATCAAGCACACGCTTCGCAGCCTCGGCATCCTGCGGGCAAAGGACATGCCGGAAGTCGAAACGATCATCGTGGAGGTGCCGCAACCCAGGTCGCCATACGGTGTCAAGGGAGTCGGCGAGATCGGTCTCGTCCCCACTGCCGGAGCTGTAGCCGCGGCGCTTCACGAGGTTGACGGAAGATGGAGAACACGGACACCGATGGCCGTTCATGAACCGATTGAGAAGAGGAGCACCCAGTGAACAACGTCACCCCAGGACTCGTGTGCGCACATCACCATCTCTACTCGGAACTCGCTCGTGGTATGCCGGCGCCACCGAAGGTTGCCACCAACTTCCAAGAGATCCTCGAGCAGGTCTGGTGGCGGCTCGATGCCGCTCTGGACCTCGAGATGCTCGAATGGTCGGCCAAGCTCGGTGCCCTCGAAGCGCTCGAGTCGGGCACGACGGCGATCATCGACCACAACGAGACCCCGAATGCGATCGAGGGATCCCTGTCGGTCATTGCAGATGCATGCGCTGAAGTCGGCGTACGGGTGGTGACCGGATACGGGATCACCGACCGTCACGGAGCTGACGGCGCGCTCCGAGGTCTCGAAGAGAACAGGCGGTTCATGGACGAAGGTGGCCGGTGCTTCGTTGGTGTGCACGCTGCCTTCACGTGTAGCGACGAATCGCTCCAGGGAGCAGCCGCACTTGCTGACGAGTACGGCGTCGGCGTCCATATCCACGTCGCTGAAGGACCGGGGGATTCGGGTGCACCAGAGCGCCTTGCGGGACTGACCAACGACAAGTGGCTCCTCAGCCACTGCGTGTACCTGCCCGATGACCATGATCTCAAGGGGACGATTCTGCACAATCCCCGATCGAACCTGAACAACGGTGTCGGATACGCAAACCCCGCCCGCTTCTCGAATCCGGTCGCCCTGGGAACCGACGGGATCGGGGCGAACATGATCGAGTCGTTCCGCCTTGCCTATGTCATGCAACGCTCGGTGGACGTCACCGCCGGTCCGGACCCTGCGTGGTCATGGCTCCAGAACGGGTTGGAACTTGTCCCTGAGGCTCGCAACGACGAGGTGACCTGGTCCTACGACCCGATGGACCCGTGGCACATCGCCTTCACAGCGGGCATCCACCCGCTCGAGGTGAAGGTCGACGGCGAGATCGTCTACGCAGACGGAGCACCAACCAGGGTCGATGCCACCGAGATCAGAGCAAAAGCGGCAGAGCAGGCCGCACGTTTGCACGCACGCTTGTAGCCGAAAGGAAACGCCAATGTCGGACCGGTTTCAGCCCATCACGATGGAGCAACTGACAGATTGGGTCTTCACAGAACTCGAACAGAAGGACTCCATATTCGGCATACCCCGTGAGGCGTTCTTCACACCGAGCGAAACCGACAGATTCCGTCTCACGAACTACGGCAAGACGCTCGAAACACCTTTCGGCGTTGCTGCAGGGCCACACACCCAGATGGCACAGAACATCATCGTGGCGTGGCTCGTCGGTGCCCGGTTCATCGAGCTGAAGACGATCCAGACGCTCGACGAACTCGACGTCAACAAGCCCTGTATCGATCTCGAGGACGAGGGGTACAACGTCGAGTGGTCCCAGGAACTCAAGGTTCATCAGTCCTTCGATGAGTACTTGCGGGCATGGGTGCTGATCCATGCGCTGCATCACAAACTCGGCTTCCCCGGCGATGCCCCGGGGATGATCTTCAACATGAGCGTCGGATACGACCTCAAGGGAATCCTCGAGCCGAACGTCCAGTGGTACCTCGACGTCATGGACGACGCTTCCGGCTACCTCGATGTGTTCGTTGACGTCGTCGCGCAGGTGTATCCCGAGATCGGCGAAATCACCATTCCCACGCAGATTTCGAACACGATGACCCTCTCAACGATGCATGGATGCCCACCGGAGGAGATCGAACAGATCACCACCTACCTCCTCGAAGAACGCGGGCTTCACACATCGGTGAAATGCAATCCGACGCTCCTCGGTGCCGAAGGCGTACGCGGGATCGTCAACGATGAACTCGGGTTCACCGATATCGTCATCCCTGATGAGGCGTTTGGCCACGACCTGAAGTACGTGGACGCGATTCCGATGTTCCACAATCTCAAGCGGATAGCGGATCGTGAAGACCTGACATTCGGTCTCAAACTCTCCAACACGCTCGAGGTCGAGAACCACAGGCCGACGTTCCCCGATGACGACATGATGTACATGTCGGGCCGTGCTCTCCACGCCGTGACTTCGAATCTCGCGCTCAAGCTGTTCGAGGAATTCGAGGGAGACATGCTGCTGTCGTTCGCTGGCGGCGCTGATGCGTTCAACGTCTCGGACCTGCTTGCTTCTGGCATGACAACGATCACTGTGTGCTCCGACCTGCTCAAGACCGGCGGCTACCTGCGCTTTCCTCAGTACATCGAGGAACTCAATCTGAATCTCGACAAGGCCGAAGCAGAGAGCCTCTCCGAATTCGCAGAATCCTCACTGGAGCATCTCCAGACGTATGCAACGGAGGTGCGAGACGACTGGCGCTACCGCAACGAGTCGTTCCGGATGGACCGATCCAAGACAGATCGCAAGCTCGGTCTCTTCGACTGCATCGAGGCGCCGTGCGTCGATGAATGTCCTGTGTCCCAGGATGTCCCCGCGTACATGCGAGCAGTGAGGGAGGGTCGGTTCGATGATGCCGTCGACATCACCCGGGCGGACAACCCTGTGCCTTCGATCCTCGGACGGGTCTGTGACCACCTCTGTGAGACCACGTGCATACGCACGCATCTGGATCAGCCGCTCGCAATCCGTGACATGAAACGGTTCATCATGTCGCACGAGACCTGGCCCAAGGTTCCCGATCACGCCCCTGCAACCGGAGTGAAGGTTGCGATCATCGGAGCAGGACCCGCAGGGATTGCCGCTGCCCAGCTGCTTGCTGTCGCTGGCATCGCCGTGACGATCTTCGAGGCACACCCGTACGCAGGGGGGATGGTGGGCGGGGCGATCCCCGCGTACCGACTCCCTCAGTACGAGATCGACAAGGACATGGCGGTCCTCGACGAGCTCGGTGTCGAGATCCGGTACAGCCAGACCGCGGGGAAGGACTTCTCGCTTGAGGATCTGCGTAGCGACGGCTTCGGCCGGGTGTTCGTTGCTGTCGGCGCGCAACTCCCGAAGTACCTCGGGGTCGATGGCGAGGACGCTGACGGTGTCCTCGACGCGCTGAGTTTCCTCCGCAGTGTCCGCGAGAACAACCCGATCACGGTTGGCCCACGGGTCGGCGTGATCGGCGCAGGAGACACCGCCATGGACTGTGCGCGATCGGCATGGAGGGTGGGGGCCACCGATGTCTCCATCATCTACCGGCGCACGATCGACCAGATGCCTGCAGACCTCGAAGAGGTCCACGCATGCCAGGAGGAGGGCATCACGATCGAGGAGCTTGCAAGCCCGGCCGCCCTGCACGTGGAGGACGGCAAATTGGCAGGGCTCATCGCCACCCGCACCGAGTACAGGGGCGACCGTGACGCATCGGGGAGGAAGATCCCCCACGACATACCGGACTCGGAGTTCGAGATCCCGCTCGACACGCTCATCCTCGCAATCAGCCAGCACTCGCTGCTCGACTTCTTCGGTGAGGCCACTCCCGAGCTGACATCGAGGGGCTACATCCATGTGGATCCTGAGACCCTTGAGTCGTCGATCCAGGGTGTGTACGCAGGTGGAGATGTTGCTGCGGACGGGCCGTCGTCGATCGTCGAGGCTGCAGCAGACGGAAAGGCAGCAGCGGCAGCGATCATCGCTGCGATCTCCGACGGCGTCGACGACGTGGTTCCTGAGATGCCAACGACGGATGACTTGGCCGGCCTGGTGGTTCGCAGGGCACGACGCGAGTACCGGGTGCCGACGAAGTTCACACCTCTGACGGTACGGAACAACTTCAACGAGACGGCACTTGTGTTCAGCGTCGAGGAGGCCCAGGCGGAAGCGAGCCGCTGCGTGGACTGCGACACGATCTGCAGCCTGTGTGTCGGTGTCTGCCCGAACATGGCATTGATGACCTACAAGACGGAACCGTTCGTGGCGGAACTCCCGACGTTCACCGTTGAGGGGCAAGCGCTCGTTGAGTCGAGCAGCGCGGTGTTCCGCGTCGATCAGCCGTATCAGATCGCCGTGCTCACGGATTTCTGCAATGAGTGCGGGAACTGTGTCACCGCTTGTCCTACCTCGGGCAAGCCGTACGAGGACAAGCCACGGCTGTATCTCAACAAGGCTGAGTTCCAAGCCCAGGGATCCAACGCCTTCATGGTGATGCGTGAGGGTGAGTTCGTGACCGTCCTCGGTCGATTCGA
>CBETWC010000005.1:0-16558 GCA_965539925.1 uncultured bacterium | reverse complement strand
AAGTAGTCGTGACGATCGATTCCGACTTCGATGTCGGCAATGAAACGTGCAGCCAACGTTTCGGCGCCCTCCGTCTTCGCCCATGAGACATCGTCGTAGTACTTGGCCGTGTGCATCCCTGTGCTCGCGATGATGTGCACGTCGCTTCGACGCGAGGCTTCAGCGAGTTTTGTTGCGCTCCTACCCGAGCCTGCAGGCATGGTGTCGACCATGGTGCCAACGCCAGCAGCCTTGCACAGCGCCAACTCACTCACCGCTTCCTCAGGATCGGGAAGATGTATATGCGCCATGGTCTCGGCCACAAGCGGTGAGTCGATGATGAGGTGTTCATGGAGGTATGTGACACCGAGTTGCTCCGGGGCAATGTCCCCGAGAACTGTTCTGACCTGACCGTTCATCGGGCTGTCGTGTCGCTGAGGGAGAGGATCGCTCCGTTGTTGTGGAGGTCGTCCATCAATTGTCCACGGTCAATTGCCCTTGACTCGCCATTTCCAGCAGCCGCGAGCGCTGCGGCAGAACCGGCCGCCTGGCCCATTGCCATGCACTGGGCCATCGATCTGATGGAAGCTTGCGCATCGTGGGAAGCAGAGAAGCAGCGACCGGCGACGAACGTATTCGTCGAATCGCGCACGATCAGGGTCGACAGGGGGATCCCAACCGCCATTCCATCAGGCAGGTATTCCCAAGTCGTTCCCGTCCCTTCTCCACCGTGGTGATCCTCGATAGGTGCACCACACAGGCCGATCTGATCGTCAAACTGCCGGGCCGACAGTACATCCTCGCGGGTGATCCGATAGTCGCCCTGCACACGTCGAGTCTCCCTCAGACCGATCTGGCTCGAAAGGGCGATCAACGACGCATGCTCGTAGCCGGGAACGCGGTCGACGAGGAACCGCGCATATTCGACTGCTTGACGACGCCCCTCCATTTCGGCACGGCTGAGTACTTCAGGATCGGTAGCGTTCACGAGGATCCCATCGCGACGCTCGATCTGGTCTATCCGTGTCATCACAGTGGCCGTTGTGTGAGGGATCGGCGTCACGTGATCTGACCCTTCCTGTCTGGGAAGTTCAAAATCGCCAGCCCCTGCCGCATCAACCATGAGTGCGTGCAGGTCGTCCTTGGAAATCTCCGATCTCCGCCGAATGTCGACATTTGCCATCCTGAACGTTGTCGTGAGCGTCTGGGCAGGGTCGAGGGAACCAGCAAGCTCGTATTCGAAGCCGGCATGGTGACACAGGTCAGCGTCACCGGACGCGTCGACGACCACGGCTGCCGAAACGCTCCTGAGTCCGGCCTTGGTTGCGACCAGTAGATCCGAGATGCGACCATCGCTCACTGTTACGTCCTGGACAAAGGCGTGCAGGAGCACATCGCAACCTGACCCTGTCACCAACGTCTCCCACACGACCTTGAGACGCTCGGCAACATACGTCACACCGGTCCCTGCGCCGTATGTGTTCGGACGATGCAGAACTCCTCCCGCGGACCCAAGAGCATCCACGACGTCGCTGCCTATTCCTCCAACGACCTTCAGGGAGCGATCTCCGGGTGTGAAGAAGCCGTAGAACGTATCGAGTACGGCCGTGGAGTTGCCGCCGAGGAATGGCAGTTTCTCGATCAACAGTGTTGATGCTCCAGATCTCGCACTCGAAATCGCAGCAGCCGATCCCGCGGCACCCGAACCGACCACGACCACGTTGTATGCGCTGTCCATCGCGTTCAGGTGCTCAATGGACGTAGGGCGACAGAACGTCGCGAGCGAGCAGAAAGCCGCTCTTGATCAACTCGTCTGTGTCTTCGAACTGACGGTCCTCATGCTCAATCGTGATGTCGCCGGTGTATCCCGCGCGATACAGGGCGCTCATGAAGGCGGGCCAATCGACATCGCCGAGACCAGGAAGACGTGGTACCTGCCAGCCCATGCCCGAGGACATGATTCCATGCTGATATAGGCCTTCTTCATCGATCTCAAGATCCTTGGCGTGGACGTGGTAGATCCGATCTCCGAATTCAGCGATCACACGATCGATGTCGATCATCTGCCAGATGAGGTGGGACGGATCGAGGTTCATGCCAACAGTCGGCCCGAATTCCTCGAACATCTGACGCCAGATATGGGGCGTATGGGCAACGTTGTGACCGGATGGCCACTCATCGTGCGAGAAGATCATCGGGCAGTTCTCGATGGCGATCCTCACGTCGAGGGAAGTGGCATGCGCAACGATCTCGGGCCACACCGTCTTGGCATCCAGCCAGTTCTCTTCCTGGGTCTTCGATCCATCGGCACCGATGAAGGTATTCACGACCCCGACACCCATCATGGAGGCTGCCGTGATCACCTTGAGCAGATGCGCCTTCACCACGGCTCGGTGATCAGCATCCGAGTGAAGCGGGTTCGGGTAGTAACCCAGACCGGAAATCGTGAGACCCTTGCCGTCCAGCTCCGCCACGATCTGATCAGCTCGATCCTGGGTCAACCCATCAACGTCGATGTGGCAGATCCCTCCATAGCGGCGCTGCGTGCCGGCGTCACTCGGCCAACAGCAGATCTCGAGAGACTCGAACCCGTTCCCGGCAGCCCAGTCAGCTACCTCGCTCAGAGGAGTCTCAGGGAACGGTGCGGTGAGTAGTCCAAGCTTCATGATTGCTCCTTATCGCTCGACGGGGACCCAGAGTTGCTCTGTTGCACTTCGGGATACAGCTTCTGTGACAAGAAGGACATCGTGACCGTCGGCGAATGTCGGGTAGGCCGGCTCGTCGGATGGGTGCCCGGCCGCAATGTCCTGATACACCTGTGAGAACAGGGCCCTGAACGTGTCGCCATATCCCTCGACATGCCCACCGGGATACCCGAGTAGTGGTGCCACGGATTCGTCGACCAGTGCGTGATCGCGCTCCAGGATCTCGTTTGGTCTCCCCCGATGCCCGACCCACAACCTCTCGGGATCCTGGGACTCCCACGCCAGCGTGGACTCGGAACCGTCGATCTCGAACTCGACGACGTTCTTCCTGCCCGCTGCAACCTGGGAAATCGCAACAAGCCCCGAAGCCCCATTGCTAAACCGCATCATGATGCTCGCAGCATCATCACTCGACATCGACTCTTCTATCAACTCGGAATCCGATTGCGCTTCCGAGAACGTCTCAACAGATCCAACCGGGTGACGACGTGTTGGAACGAATGTGTGGAGATCGGCCATGATTTCGATGATTCTCTCGCCTGTAATGAACTGGACGAGGTCGAGCCAGTGCGAACCGATGTCCGCAACGGCTCTGAGTTCGCCTGCCTCTTCAGGGATGAGCCTCCAGTTCCAATCAGTGTCACGCAGCAACCAATCCTGGAAGTACCGACCGGTGACATAGCGAGTCTCTCCGATGGCTCCCGATGTCGCCATCACGCGTGCCTGATGGCAGATCGGATAGAACCGCAGGTTGAAGCACACGGCGTTGACAACGTCGGCCGCCGCCGCTCGCGCGACGAGATCCGCTGTGTCGTCGGAGGTCAATGCGAGAGGTTTCTCGCACACAACGTGTTTGCCTGCATCGATCAGGATTCGCACCTGGTCTGCATGGGCATAGTTGGGCGACGCCACGTGCACGACATCCACGTCCGGGTCGGCAGCAACCGCCTCCACGCTGTCGTACACCGTCGGCAGATTGGCTGTATCTGCCTTTGCCTGGGCTCGTTCGGGTGTCGATCCGACGACACCAACTACATCAACGCCGAGTCTCCGGAGAGCTTCGACGTGGGCGACACCGATGAAGCCAACACCGATGACCACTGCTCGGATCTCACTCAATCGCACTCCCACTCCTTCACTCACTGCACTGCTGAAAGGCGCGTGTACATCCACGACAAACCAATGATGATCGATCCATACAAGACCTGCTGAACGGCCTGACCGGCACCGAGGAAGGTCAGGAGCGACTGCAGCACGCCAAGGATCAGGGCACCCAGGATTGCGCCTGTGTAGGTACCCTTTCCGCCGAAGATCGAGGTCCCGCCAATAACCGCGGCCGCCACCGATGGGAGGAGCAGGAAGCCGGCGAGCTGCAGATCTACGGCCCCAACACGACCTCCGACGAGCAGGCCTGCAACCGAACCCAGGACACCACTGATTGCATATACGGCGATCAACACCTGCCACGCACGAATGCCGGACAAGCGGGATGCAACGGCGTTGTCACCGAGGGCGTAGAGGTTGCGGCCGAACCCCGTCTTTCGAAGAAGAAGAACTATGCCAACCGCGATAGTGGCCCACACGACGGCGGCCCAGGGGATCCGACCACCGAAGAAGTTCCCACCTCCGAGGGTGCGCATGAAGTCGCTCATCTGAGTTGAGCCAGCGAAGATCGTCGTTGCCCATCCACTGAAGAGGCCGAGCAGAATGCCAGCCATCGCCATGGTCATGATCAATGGGTTCACCCGGAATACGCCAACACCGATACCGTTCGCGCTTCCGGCGATGAACCCTACGAGCAGTCCCGCCACGATCGCGAAGATCGTGCCGTTCACGGACTGATTGGCTGTGACATACGCTGATGCAGTGGCGATCATCGCAATGGATAGGTCGATTCCGCCCGTCAGCATCAGGATGGTTTGGCCAGCGGCGAGGATCCCGATCGGAATCGCCCAGATCAGCGAGTTCCTGAGGCCTGCCGCCGACAGGTAATTGGGTTCAACGAGACCGGTCGCAAGAATCAGGGCGATCAGGACTCCTATCAGCGCGATCTGCGGCTTGGCCGCCAGTCGGCGAGCCATCGATGGCTTCGCTGGAGTCGAATCGGCGGCCTGGCTGGCAATTACGGTCGGGGTGTCGCTCATCTCCTACGAATCCTTCGCCACTCGAGAAGGCCTGCCACCATCATCACAAGAACGATGAGGATGCCCTGGATCACCTGAGCGCGGTTCGGGTCGACACCCAGGGCGCTCAGGATCGGGTTGAAGAAGAAGAGGATCAATGCCGCGGGCGCCACCGCAATCACTGAGCCGACACCACCGGTCAAGACCACTCCGCCGAGCACGATCGCCGCAACGGCATTCAATGTGAGAACTCCTCCATCGGTCGTCGGGTTACCAACTCCAGAAATGCTGACCGAAGAGAAGCCGGCGAGGGCACCAAAGGCTCCGGCGACTGCAAACGAAATGATCTTGGAACGGCCATCACGGACACCAGAGAGAAAGGCAGCAGTCGCATCGCTGCCAACGGCGTAGAGTGACAGGCCGCTCCTGGTCTTACCTAACCACCACGAGACGATGACAACGGGAATGAGAATGACCACGATGGTCGGCCACGGGTTTGCGCCGATACCGCTCTCCGAGCCTGTGAACAGCCACCGGAAGCTCTCGGTGGTCCCGCCACCGACCTTCGGGAGCACCATCAGGGCGAGGCCCTGGAAGATGAACAGCGAGCCAAGCGTGACGACAATATCCGGGATCTTGGACGCCGCGATGATCCATCCGACGAACCCGTTCAGGATCGCAGCGGCGATGATGATTGCGAGCGCAATCAGAATGACAACCCCGACGGGCTGACCATGCATGAACTGTGCTGCGGTAACGCTTGACAGGACCAGCATGCCGCCAACGCCGAGGTCGAGTCCTCCGGCGATGACAACGACGGCTTGCGCGACTCCCAGGAAGATCCACGCGGTTCCTCCGGCGAGAATGGTCGATGCCTGAAAGCTCCCAAACCGGGGAATCAGCGTGGTGTACCACACGACGAGGATGACAAGGAGCAGCCATATGCCCACGGTCCATCCGTGGCGCTGGACCCTTCGTCGCCACAGGAGTGATCGGGTGTCCCTCTCTGCGGTCGGAGATGCAGCGGTCATGACTGCACCACCTCGAGGCCATGGGCTGCGGCGAGAAGCAGGTCCTCGGTTGCCGTGGCGGCTTCCTGCTCGTGTACGACGGCGCCGTCGTACATCACAAGCACACGGTCACACACCAGTGGGATCTCGCGGAGTTCACTCGAATAGATGAGCACCGCTGCACCGCCCGCCGCCACCTCACGGAGCAGGTCATAGATCTGTGTTTTCGTCTGGATATCGATCCCCCGTGTGGGATCGAAGCACAAAAGCACCTCGAAATCCTCGATGAGCCATCGTCCGATGGTCACCTTCTGTCTGTTACCACCGGAGAGGCGCTGCACCTGACCAGCTGCCCGAGTATCGATATCGAGACGATCGATTGCACCGTCGACACGCCGACTCTCGTCGCGCCGCAACGCGAACCATCGCGTAATCCGGTTGTACAGAGGCAGAGCGAGGTTCTCTCGTACCGAACGTTGTGGGAGCAGCGCGTCCTGCCGATCCGCCGGGACGAAGACAAGGCCATTGCGGATGGCGTCGTACGGGGACTTTGCCACCAAGGTTTCACCGTTGACGACCACTTCTCCGCTCGTCGGCCGGTGGTCACCTGAGAGCAAGGCGAACAACTCATCCTGTCCTTGACCCTCGAGTGCGGTGAGTCCGAGGACCTCGCCCCTGCGCAGTTCGAAGGAGATGTCGTTGACCCTCCCTCGGAATCGCAGATTCCTGGCCTCCAGCACAACGTCAGCGTCGTTGGCCACCGCGGACACGAGGCCTGCGGCAGATCTTTCGGCGACTGGCGCCGTCCCTGCGAGCTCCTCGCCAAGCATTGCGGCGACGAGTTCCAACTCTTCAACGCCTTCGAGACTGAAGTTCGCGACATCGCTGCCGTTGCGAAGAATCGTTGCCACGTCACAGATCGATAGGACCTCGCCGAGCCTGTGTGAAATGAAGAGCACTGATCGACCCATAGCCCTCCACTGATCCATGACGTCGAAGACGAGGTCCGTCTGCTCAGGAGTGAGGGCGGCTGTGATCTCATCGAGCATCAGCAGCTTGGGATCGAGGGCGAGCGCCCTCGCGAGATCTATCAGTCGCAGCGTTGCGAGACGAACATCACGGACCAAGAGCCCAAAATCGAAGCCGGCGAGGTCGAGACGCTCGAGCCATGGCTCGACGTCGCTGCGACGCAGCCCCGAGATCGTCAGATTCTGATCGAGTGAGAGGTCGGGTATCAGTGCGGGTTCCTGGTACACCGTTGCGATGCCTGCGCGCACCGCATCGCTGGGCATCTTGAGGGTCAGAGGCTGGCCATCGATGCGTGCCGATCCCGCATCTTGGCGAATGACACCAGAAAGGACCTTGACGAAGGTGCTCTTACCTGCTCCATTGGCCCCGAGCAGCGCGTGAATCTCTCCGGGTTCAACGGAGAGATCAACCGACCGCAACGCTACGACGGGGCCATAGCTCTTGGCGATGCCCTCGGCGGTGAGAGTAGGTCGTTGCTGATCTTGCACAGTGTTCCTTGGAAGTACGACTAATGACGACATCGGTGACGTCCATGAGTGCAAATGGAGGTGGGTGGGGCCCTCTCGGGCCCCACCCGTCACCTCTGTGTGCTACTCGCCAGGGCCCTTGCAGGCAATGACATCATCAGCGGTGTAGTGCGTGTACGGAGCAATCACCATATACGAACTCCACCCTGCCGGGAAGTCCCCGTCGATGAAGATCGCTTCGAGATCGCTCTGCTCTGACAGCGCCTGAGGCGTCAGGAGCGTGCGCTTTGCCACGGTCTTACCCTCGAGGATGTCGATCGCGATCGCAGCACCGGCACCACCAACGGACGGCGGGTTCGTCACGGCAACGCCGGAGAGATCGCTCAGCGTCAGTAATTGCTCGATGAACGCGTTGTTGTCGGCACCAACGATCGGCACATACGGCAGACCCGCAGCCTCGAACTGCTCAACGACCGAGTAGTCGATACCGGACGTCCAGATTCCCTGCACGTCCTGAGTCGTGATGATCTCAAGCGCCTGCTGGGCTCCTGTGGTCGGTGACCAGTCCGTGAAGACCTCAGCGACAATGGTGATGTCGGGGAAGTCCTTGAGCGCAGCTTGGAAGCCTTCGTCGCGGAGTGTGTCGGCTCCGACGCCGTCGATTCCACGCATGTAGGCAACGTTGCCCGAGCCGCCCATCTCCTCGAAGAGCCAGCGTGCACCGAGCTCACCGTAGGCAGCCTGATCGTTCGACACGAGGTACGCGGAGTCGCTCGTCACTGCGTTGTCAACAACGACAACAACGATGCCCTGGGACACGGCCTCTTCGATCACGGCGTTGAATGCCTCTGCATCGCCAGGGTTCAGGATGATTGCATCCACTCCCTGTGAGATCAGGCTGGTGATGTCGCTGATCTGACCAGCTGTATCAGTCTCTCGGTTCAACAATACGACCTTGTCGACATTGCCGCGAACTCGTGCCTCTGCCTTGATGGCACAGATCATCTGCTCACGCCAACCGTTTCCAACGGTGTTGTTGGAAACACCGATAGTGAAGGTCTCTTCGCCTGAAGCCACTGTCGTGTCGGAGCTGTCGTCACTGCTGCACGCAGCGGCAACGAGAGCAAAGACAAGGAGCAGCAGCATCAAACGGCGACCCGTCTTCCACTGTTTCATGGATTATCTCCTTCTTGGTTTTCCTCGGCCGACGTCGCCGGCCTCTCTCTCTTTCGGATCCGGCGTGTCCCATGCACCTCGGATGCCGAACCTGAACTGTGCACCGATTGCGTCCTCATGCCGTCGCACCGAGCTGGGCACTCATTTGTGCATCGACTTCCTCCGGATGCAGGATGTGCTCGAGGACGAGAGCTGCTGCACCGATGATGCCGGCCCTGTCATCAAGCCTCGACTGCTGGATCTGGAGTTCCGAGGTACTGAGCGCCGTCGAGCGTTGATACACAACCTCGCGCACACCGGCAAGGAGGAGTTGGCCGGTGCGCGCGATGTCTCCACCGACCACGATGACGGCAGGATTGAGCATGTTCACGACACTTGAAACCGCAACTCCGAGTAGACGACCGGCCTCTCGGACCGCATCGATCGCCTCTTGATTCCCAGAAACGGCCAGCGCGGTGACATCTCGTGCACTTGTGGCGTCGAGACCCTTGTCAGCCAACTGTTGAGCCAGAGCCGCACCGCCTGCCGAGCCCTCAAGGCACCCGAGGTGACCGCAGTTGCACACGACAGTTCCATCGTTCACGCGGATGTGACCGATATCGCCTGCGGTACCTCTGGCTCCTCTGTGCAGATGACCGCCCAGAATGAGACCAGATCCGATTCCTGTGCCCACCTTGACGAACAGCATGTCGTCGACCCGTGGATCAAGATCCCAGTACTCGCCGAGGGCCATGATGTTCACGTCGTTATCGACCAGCACTGTCGCCTCGTACTTGGCGGCAATTCGATCCCGGATCGGGTAGTCGTGCCAACCGAACATGATCGGAGGGTGCTCTGCACGACCGGCAGCAAAGTCAACGGGACCTGGTACGCCGATGCCGACAGCTTGAACGTCCGCTGCAGTCCACCCCGTATCTTTCAGGAGCGAATCGAAAACTTCCTCGGTCGCCGAGAGAACCGCTTCCGGCCCGTCTGCGACGAGCATGTCCATCGCAATCTCGGCAAGAGGCTCGGCGATCATGTTGCATACCGCGAATCGAGAGTGAGTTGCCCCGATGTCGGCTGCCAGCACGACACCGAGAGATTCATTGAACTCCAGCGTCCTGGGTGGGCGACCGCCAGTACTTCTCGCTTCACCAGTTTCAACGAGGAAGCCCGAGGTAATGAGACCATCGACACGCTGAGAGATCGTCGATCTTGCAAGTCCAGTGAGTTCCACAAGTTCTGATCGCGTCGACCCATCACCCGAGCGGATGAGGTCAAGCAGCATTCCTGGTGACCCTGTCGGTGCACACGCCGTTCGTGTTCTGCCTGCCATACTTTCGCCAGAAAACCACATACTTTGTTCGTTGTCAAGTCGTAAGTGACGAACCTGGCGACGGAAGTAGTGGTCGCACCGGGACGCACATGGCACACCGGGAGGCGAGAAGACGCCCGATATCATTCTTCGCCATCGTCTGATTCTGGCGATGAAAGTGCTTGTGCAAGACGCCGCGCATGATCGGCATAGGCCATATCAAATAGTTCAAGCGACTCTTGCGAGCAAACGATCTGGGAGCCAGTGATGACAGGGGGAAGACTTCCTCGCTCTGAGAGCAAAGAAGCGACCGCGACCTTGATCGCGTTCACGACGGTCACGTTGGCCACCGTGGATCCGGGGCCAACCCTGACGTCGCCAATGGCGACCAGACTGTCACCCGGAGGGATGCCGAGATCGATCACCACATCGGCATGATCGAGCAGCCGTGTTCTGCTTGAGTGACCGGGTTCGCTCGCCAACGAGTGCGCAACACCCGTAACCGCGATCACCGCGAGACCCCGCTCGCGAGCACCAATCGCCACTTCCACCGGCACCGCAGTCGACCCACCTGTCGAGAACACCATCATGACGTCGCTCTCGCGGAATGCAAAATTGGAAAGGATCACGCCTCCAAGACCCTCAGCTCGCTCGATGAACATGGCTTGGCGTTGCCCATTCGCACCCACGACCTGTGTATGGAAGGTCATCGATAACTCTGCAATTGCGTGAAACCCTGGGAATGAGCCGTATCTGGGGAACATCTCCTCAAGGGGGATTCGCGAGTGGCCCGTACCGAACATATGAACGAGTCCGCCAGCGTCGATCGCGTCGGCGCAGAGAATCGCCGCTTCCATGATCGAGTCCATCTGGCTCTCTTCAAGCACATCGATGATCTGACGAGCTCCATCAACCCATTCCCGTACACGTAGGCGGGCCGCTTCTGCGCTATCGTGAGGCATCGGCTATCTCCGTTGCTCGATGTAATATCTAGATGTATAGACATCTTAACGGAACGACCTACACAATCCAAAGGGACCCCCATGGAATCGAACCAGGCTCGCTACCTCGACATCGCAGCCCACGTTCGAGAGCTCATTGCCGTTGCCAAACCTGGAGATCCGCTTCCCTCGGATGCAGATCTGTGTGCGCAGTTCAACGTCTCTCGTATGACCGCACGACAGGCCGTGCAGCTGCTCGTGAACGAGCGCCTCGTCGAGCGAAGACGCGGCAAGGGCACGTTCGTCGCCCCGCGCAGGGTTCAGCGAGCACTCGGCTCCCCCTTGTCCTTCACCGAGAGCATGCGGCTGAGGGGGCTCACTGCATCGTCGCGAGCCATCGAGTCGCGCGTCGCACCAGCAAGTGACGTTGAAGCCCTGGCACTCGGGATCAGTATTGGCGAACCGGTGCACATCATCGAGCGGCTTCGGTTGGCCGATAAGATCCCGATGGCGATTGAGCGCGTTGCCCTCCCCACATCCGTTGCGGAGGCGATCGACCTCGCCCTTGAGGATGGCTCGCTCCACCTCGCCTTTCTGAGTGCCGGATTCGTGCCGAGCAGAGCAAACGCGGACGTGAGTGCCCGCCTCTCGACAGAGTGGGAGCAGGAACAACTCGAGTTGGCTCCGGTCACGGTGGTTCTGGTCGAGGAGCGAACCATCTTCGACCAGAACCACCGCTCGCTCGAACACACGGTGACGCTCTATGCCGCTGATCGGTACAGCTTCTCCGCGGTCCTCTACCCACCAGTCTCGGACGACCCGGAGTGAAGCCAACGCGACATCTTGGAATCGATCTCGGTGGCACGAACATCAAGACGATCGTTATCGAGCATCGCCGCCTGAATGAGCCAGCCGAGGTCATTCACAGTTCTCAAACGGCGACACTCGCGGAGGCAGGTCCCGATTCGGTAGCCGAAGCCCTCATCGATGCTGGCCGCAAAGCTCGGGACAGCATCGATGACATCACCAGCGTCGGCCTCGGTGTGCCGGGCCTCTTCAACGAGGAAAACGGCCAGATAGAACTGTTCCCCAATCTCCCGGGGCCATGGAAACGGTACCCCCTCCGCGACACGGTCACCAACGGTCTTGGCATCCATGTGTCAATGATCAACGATGCGCGAGCCTTCACGTTGGCCGAGGGCACGATGGGGGCAGGTCGTGATGCCAAGGTCATGCTCGGCATCACGCTTGGCACAGGCATTGGCGGCGGGGTCATGATCGGCGGCCGGCTCCACCTTGGCGCCTTCGGCACCGCTGGAGAGTTCGGACACCAGACGGTGGATCCGAACGGGCCATTGTGTGGCTGTGGCAACCGCGGATGCCTTGAGGCCCTCGCAAGAGGCGAGGTTGTCGCGAATGAGGCGGGCGTATCCGATGTACGGGACCTCTACACAGCCCTGAAGTCCGGAGATGAAGCCGCAATCGCCGCCACGCAACGATCGAACATGTACATGGCGATCGCCATTTCGAACGCGGTTTCGCTGTTGGGTGTTGACGTTGTTGTCATCGGAGGTGGGGTCGCATCATCTGGTGACCTGGTGCTCAAGCCGCTTCGGCGAGCAGTCGACGAGCGTGTGACGCTCGTGCCCACGAAAGACATCAAGATCGTGCCGGCATCCCTCGGACCCATGGCAGGTGCCATCGGCGCAGCACTCGTAGGGATGGACTAGGCATTGACCCTCGCCTTGTAATCCTCGAGCATTGATTCAGTTCGCGTTGCACCGATCCGGCGCACTCCTATTGACATGACCTCAAGAAGCCCGTCGAGCGTCCGGATACCGCCCGCCGCCTTCACGAGCACGTCTCGCGACACCGAATCGACCATGAGCTGGAGATCCTCCAACGTCGCTCCCGTCGGTGCGAAGCCCGTCGATGTCTTGACGAACGCTGCTCCGGCGCTCTCCGCCGCCTCGCACGCACTGATCTTCTGAGCGTCGTCGAGATATGCGTTCTCGAAGATCACCTTGACGATCGCGTCAGAACCGGCAGCATCGACGACTGCAGCAATGTCGTTCGTGACGTACGACAGTTCGCCTGACCGAAGCCTTCCGATGTTCAGGACCATGTCGAGTTCGACTGCTCCGTCGGCAATACACTGCTTGGCTTCATACACCTTCGTCGCCGTTGTGTTCGATCCGTGCGGAAACCCAACGACAGTACTCACCGGTACACCGGAACCCCCGAGTGCCTCGACACCGAGCGCAATGTCGCACGGCCGAAGCGTTGCAGACGCAACCTGGTACTTGGCAGCAGTGGCGCACCCGTCGAGAATCTCGGTAGTCGTGAGTTCGGGACGCAGTAGGGAGTGGTCGATCATCTGTGCGACCTGCCCATAGGTGACGTCGTTCGCTGTAAGTTGATGTGTCATAACATCCAGCCTACTCCCCATTCACATCGAATGTCTATACATTTGATGTGAAGGCGGCAACAGAGAGAACCTCCGCTCGCTCACTCACCGTGGCAAGATCATCGGCATCGACCAACCACCCTCCAACGCCGGCAGCAACCGCACCCGCTGCAAGGAAGTCGCCGATATTCGAACCATCGACGCCGCCGGTCACCATGACCCGGATACCGCTGAGAGGTCCGAGTATGGCTCGCACCAGCGCGGGTCCTCCAATCGAGGCAGGGAAAAGCTTGACTGCCGCAGCACCCCGGCTCCAGGCGTGAAAGATCTCCGTCGACGTGTACCCGCCGGGCACAAACGGAAGATCGCGGTCGATCGCCCAAGCAATGGTCTCTTCATCTGTATGAGGCGAAACCAGGAACTGGGCGCCTGATTCGACCGCAGAGTGGGCATCTGCGACAGAAAGCACGGTTCCGGCACCGACAACATGGCCGCGCACCGCCAACGATTCAATCGTTCGCTCGGCCCGAGGACTGTCCATGGTGACCTCAAAGACCGACACACCGCCAGCCAGAGATGCAGCAGCAACATCGACAGCGTTGTCGGTTTCCAGCCCGCGCATTACCGCAACAACACGGCTCTCCGTGAGCTCCCGAGGAAGCACCATGCGGTTCATCGGACGGCACCGGTAACTGACCAACCGCCGTCCACCGCGATTGTCTGACCGGTGATCGTCCTCGACTCTTCCGAGAGAAGGAACAGACCTGCACTCGCGACATCACCGGCGCTGAGCAGGCCGTCGGCGAGCGGCTGCTTGCGCTTGGCGTACCGCACGATCTCCGGATCGGTCGCAGCGCGTTGCGCCATAGGCGTGTCGACGAGTCCCGGCGCAATGGCATTGACCCGTATGCCCATAGGTGCGTAGTAGGAGGCCATCGATGTGGTCAGGGCGATCTCTGCCCCCTTGATCGCCGCGTACGAGTGCGTCGCGAACACGTCAGGCACCGGCGAAGTAGCGAGCACACTCGTGATGAACACGATCGCGCCTCCGTGATTACGCGACATCATCGCCCGGATGGTCTCTCTTGCTGCGAGGAACGCGGGGTCTCCGTTGAGTTCGAAGGTTCTCTTCCATCCCTCGAGTGGGACCTCGTGAAGCGGCCCGTCTCCGTGACGGCGCCCACTCCCCCCGGCAACTGCGAACAACCCATCGACTCGCCCAAACGACTCGAGACACGCATCGAACGCTTCAACTGTCATGTCTTCGTTCGTGAGGTCAGCTGCCGCCCAACCGGTCGGACGATCTTCCGTCTGGAGTTCGCGAGCGAGTTCAGCGCAGGCCGATTTCGAACGGGAAACCACAAAGACAGATGCACCCTCCTGCGCGAACAGCCTTGCGCCTGCGGCAGCTATCCCGGAAGCGCCCGTTACAACGATCACCTTATCGGCCAATCGTGCCCGCTTCATTTCCTACCTTTCGCTGGTTCTCGGATATGGAGCCACTTCGCGAGTTCGTCCACCGTGAGGAACAGCTCGTCCGGATTCGCTGAAACGATCGCCGGAATATTGGACGATGATGCCCACGCTGCTGCAATCGCCCCGACTCCCGCTTTTCGAGCCTCAGCGACATCCAGCGGATGGTCCCCGATGTACACAGCTTGATCGGATCTGATGCTCCAACCATCCACGAGATCGGTGATGGCAGACGCCTTGATTATCCCATCGTCGGAGCCGCCACGCACAAACTCGAAAACATCGGCGAGGTCAAGTGCCGCGAGTGTCATGGCGGCACCTCTGACGCTCTTGCCGGTCACGACAGCTAGCCGACGCCCGTCAGCCAGGCATCGAGCAACCAGTTCACGAATTCCAGGGAACGGGGCAATGCCACTGTTGAGCAGTTCTTGATACGCATCGTAGAATACCGGCATCGCTGCCGTCGAGACATCTCCAAACATCGCGCGAATGACACCATCCTCCGTCGGCCCAAAGTGCGCGAAGATCTCGTCCTGAGTCAGAAGAGGCGTCCCAAACTCCTCGAACGTCAGCTCGAACGCCTCCACAACCACCGGCAGGGTATCAGCGAGCGTTCCATCGAGATCGAAGATGACGGCCTGAACGTCCCCTCGCGGCCTCGGTGCATGACCCATGTTCACTCCATGTCTATACATTTACCCGAACCACGATAGTCAGCGAGCCAACCATCGACACCCTCGTAGTCGGCGTGGGTATCCACACCACTAACAATCATCCGTACCATTGACATGGTCGCCGCTTTCTCTCACTAAAGGCAAAGGGGGGCACACGCCACCGTGACGGCGGAACGGACCCGACCGAGCTGCTTGAATCAGCTCAACCGGGAAACCACCACCCGAACGGTGCGTGCAACAACACACACATCATCCCACCCAGCCCGATGTGGGCGCTCAGGACTGGCGGGGTTCGCCGGTGAGGGTGTTGTATTGGCTGCGAGAAGAATGCGAGGCTGCCTTTGGTAATGTCCGCTTGTGAATCGCCAGAGCCGCCTCTTCGTTGTCTTTGCTTTCGGATTCGTTCTCTTAGGCATGGCCGTGACGGTTCCTGGAGTGACTTGGCCATCGGTTGCGGAGACGTTTGGACGTTCACTGGCAGACCTCGGATACGTGACGTTGCTCTTCGGCGGTGGGTACACGCTGTCGTCGTATGCCAGTGGGCGGCTTTCCTCTGAGAAGGGGATCGGAAGGGTCCTCGTTGCCGCTGGAATCACCGCGACGGTTGCCCTTCTTGGCATCGCGGTCTCTGCGGCGTGGCCGATGTTTCTCGTCTCCACTGGGTTGCTGGGGCTGGGTAGCGGGTTGGTCGACGCGGCTACGAACACGTATGTCGCTATCCGGCGTGGAGCACGAGCAATGGGGTCTATCCACGGTGTCTTCGGTATCGGTGCCATCGCTGGACCTTTGCTTGCGACGGCGTTGTTGCAAGGCGGGATATCGTGGCGCGTCACCTACGCAATACTCGCAGTGGGCCAGAGCCTGTACGTGGCGGGCTTGTGGCATCTTGCTCGCCGCGTCGATGCTCGTTCGGAGATTGGTACGACCACGCCTCGGAGAGGGCAGTTGCGGACACCGGTCGTGATGTGGTCCCTCGCCGTCTTCTTTGTGTACGCCGGGATGGCTGCGGGTGCCGGGATCTGGGCGTTTGCGTATCTCACTGAGGAGCTTGGGATAAGCGACGGGATCGGCGGATTGATCGTTGGAGCCTACTGGGGTGGCCTCACCACCTCTCGCCTCCTACTCGGTGCAGTGGATGAACGCTTCCTACCGGACACCTTGCTCCGGTGGTCGGTTGTCTCCACGGCAGCTGGTTTCGTCTTGCTTTGGTGGAGCCCGACGAGCTGGTTCGCAGCCGCAGCGTTCATATTCGCAGGGTTCTCCCACGGTCCATTCTT
>CBETWC010000004.1:0-17697 GCA_965539925.1 uncultured bacterium | reverse complement strand
TTCGCGTATATTGAGTTGTGTGCCGTGAGTATCAGGTCAAGGACGCGAGCCGCACCGTGTTGGTGAGAAGAGATGCTCTCGTCATTGGCCCCACTCCCCCAGGCACAGGGGAGATGGCTGACGCCACCTGGGAAACCTCATCGAATGCTACGTCGCCAACGAGACCATCGTCGGTCCGGTTCGTGCCCACATCGATGACAACGGCGCCCGGTTTGACGTATTCCGCTGTGAACATGCGGGGACGCCCGACGGCGGTGATCAGGATGTCCGCCGTACGGCATACACCAGCGAGGTCCGGAGTGCGCGAATGCGCCATGACCACGGTCGCGTCCCTGCCCTTCGTGCCGAGCATGATTCCCATCGGCCGCCCAACAAGGAATGACCTGCCAACGACGACGGCCGTCTTGCCCGCTGTCTCGATGCCGTAGTGGTCAAGCATCGTCATGATGCCCGAGGGAGTTGCCGGAAGAGGGCCGGGCTGACCGAGGATCAGTCTCCCAAGGTTGAAGGGATGCAGGCCGTCAGCGTCCTTCGTCGGGAGCACGCGCTCGACTGCTGCCTCGCCGTTCAGACCGTCAGGGAGCGGCAACTGCACGATCATCCCTGTGACGTCATCCCTGGCGTTCAGATCGTCGATCGCCGCAAAGACCTCCTCCTGTGTGGCCGAGGATGGGAGGTTGACGTCGATCGACTTGATTCCGACGGACTTGGCATCCTTGTGCTTGTAGCCGACGTAGACGCGGCTGGCCGGGTCCTCACCCACCAGCAACGTCGCGAGTCCGACCTCACGGCCTGCTTTCGCAAGCTCAGCGACTTCGTCCCGCACGCGGTCCTTGACGGCTGCAGCGACTTCCTTGCCTGAAATGATCTGTGCGCTCAATGTTTGAAATGCCTCTCTCCCGTGAACACCAACGCAACGTCGTGTTCTTGGGCTGATTCGATGACTTCTTCGTCTCTCATCGAACCACCCGGCTCGATGATTGCTGTTACCCCGGCCAGAGCCAGGGCGTCGGGACCGTCGCGGAATGGGAAGAAGGCGTCGGACGCACATACTGCGCCTTTGACTCTCTCCCCCGCCTTTGCCAGTGCACGTTCAGCGGCGCCAACCCTGGATTGATCTCCAGCTCCGACGCCGATGGCGGCTCCGTCCTTGACGAGTACGATCGCGTTCGACTTCGTGTGTGTGGCAACGACCCAAGCCATTTCGAGATCCTTGCGTTCCTGATCCGTTGGCTCTCTGGTCCTCGACTCCCAGGGGGATGTGCCGACGCGGTCACGCACTTGGACAAGGAACCCATCATCGATCGATCTCAGATCGAGATCATGGCCAGACGGTTCCGGGGCAATGAGCACTCGCAGATTCTTCTTCTGGGCAAGTACCGCCGTGGCCTCCTGGGTGATCGACGGGGCAATGATGATCTCAACGAAGTACTCGCTGATCGCCCTGGCCGTTGCACCATCGAGTTCGGTGTTGCATGCAATCACACCGCCGAACGCGGAGATCGGGTCGCATGCCCATGCCTTCGTGAACGCCTCCTCGAGCGTGGGACCGTAGGCGGCGCCACAAGCATTCATGTGCTTGAGGATGGCAACGGACGTGCCGGGGAGATCAGCGGCCAAACGCCAGGCCGCGTCTGCGTCTGCATAGTTGTTGAAGGACATCTCTTTGCCCTGGAGCTGGTCAGCCTGCGCCCACCACCCCTCAGAAGAGCCACTCGAGTAGAGCGCTGCGGGCTGATGTGGGTTCTCGCCGTAACGCAGCGAGGCAGTCTTCTCAAGGGGAAGCACGAGTTTGTCCTGGCCATCCTTGGCGTACAGCCAGTTGGTGATCGCCGCGTCGTACTGAGCTGTGCGGTAGAACGCCTCCCTGGCAAGCTCCGCTCTGAGCTCTGCCGATGTGCCACCCGCCTCGATCGCAGAGATGATCCCGTCGTACCGGTCAGCCGAGACCACGACGGCCACCCAGGCGTGGTTCTTTGCAGCGGCGCGAATCAGGGTCGGGCCACCGATGTCGATGTTCTCGATAGCCGTCGCGTAGTCGGCGCCTGCAGCGACTGTCGATTCGAACGGATACAGATTCACGACAACGAGTTGGAACGTGTCGACGCCAAAGTCGAGGAGGTCCTGCCGGTGATCGTCCTTGCCCAGGTCGGCAAGGATGCCCCCATGGATCCGAGGGTGCAGGGTCTTGACCCTGCCTCCGAGCATCTCGGGAGCTCCCGTGACATCTTCCACCCTCGTAACCGGAATACCGGCCTCATCGAGATGATTTGCTGTGCCACCGGAGGACACGATCTCCACACCGTTGTCAACAAGGGCAGCCGCAAACGGGGTCAGCCCACGTTTGTCCGAAACCGATATCAGTGCTCTACCGACCGCGATCTCTGTCATCAGCTGATGGCCTCCTCGGGCTCGTGTTCCCAGCGTACGTGTCTGTTGTGAACTGTCAGGTCCCCCCTTGCGAAGGCTGCGACGGCCTCAGGGAGGAGGCGGTGCTCCACCTTCTGGATTCTTCCATGGAGTGACTCGGGGTCGTCGCCTGGCCGCACCGCCACGGATTCCTGACGGATTATCGGTCCGTGGTCGACCTGCTCGTCAACGAAGTGGACCGTTACCCCGGTGAGGGTGACGCCATGGTCGAGAGCCTCCTCGACGGCGTGAGCTCCGGGAAATGCAGGCAACAAGGCGGGGTGGACGTTGATGATGGCGTCCGGGTATCGAGCGATTGCGTTGGGAGCGAGGATCCGCATGAACCCTGCAAGCACGAGTCCTTGGGCGCCGGAGTCATCGGCAGCGTCACACACCGCGGCGGTGAACTCCGTTCGCGAGCCGTAACTGCTCCACGCCACAACCTCTGTCGCGACACCGGCAGCTTGGGCACGCTTCAGCCCCTGGACGTCGGGACGATCCGAGATAACCAGCGAAACGACGAAGTCGGCACCATTGCCTGGTGAATCGAGAAGCGCCTGGAGGTTGCTTCCGCTACCCGAGATGAGTACGGCGACGGGAAGCGGGGAATCGGTCATCGGTCGGTAATTCTAGAAGGCCTGCGGGACGTGCCACAGGCCGTTGGCTCACTCGCTGAGTGGCGTCTCGCGCATATTGAGGTGAGGGAGAACCATGCGGTCCACGAACGGCTCCGGGTCCCCCTCCCAATCCATCGCAAGCATCTCACTTCTGGTCCTGCGACCACCGATCGCACGCATGAGCTCGAACGAAGCAGCCGAGAGCAACGCAGCGGGATCGCCGTATCCGATGTCCCATCCCATCCCTGAATCCGAGGCCTCGATCCGGATCGTCTGCAGTCCCGCACGTTCGAAGATGGCTCGCAATGACTTGACGTGCCCGGCAGCGGAGAACTGGACATCGAGAATGTCACGACCTGCCGTGTCTCCGTATGCATTCCGCAGATCGAACTCGTGGTGGAGGATGTCTCCGATGGCCATTGCGGGTATCTCGTTGATCTTCGATAGTCCCACGGCGGAAGGCACCGCCTCAGGAAGACCGAGATCGCCGATCGCGTCGAGCAGCGCAGAGGCTGGCCCGACGATGTTGTCCCACTCTGCAATCACCTCATCAAAGGTCATGTCCCGGCGGGATGTGATCTGTTGCTCGGTCCAGTCCTCGCCGCCAAAGCCCTCGAAGGCGAGATTCGAGATATCAACCGACACCCCTGTCAGATGTCTCATCACATCAAGAGCCGACCACTCCGGCGTGGCTGGGACCGCAACCTCAGGGTCGCGCCCGTCCATGAACCGCACGATCCGCATCTGCCCCCGCTGATATGCCTCTGCATACATACCCCCACCCTAGAGCGTTTGGCGTTAGGCGTTAGGCGTGCGGAGACCCAACGTCTGACGCTCTAGGCGCTGAGGGCGGCTTCGACTGCTGCGGTTGCGTGGATTCTCGTTGTCGGGAAGTACGGGTGACCGACATCCTCGGGCTTCACGAGGAGCTCGATCTCGGTACAGCCTGCAATCACTCCCTCGGCTCCGCGCGCGACCAGCCGATCGATGATCTCGAGGTAGCGTTGCTTGGAAGCGGCCTCGATGCGACCCTTCACCAACTCGTTGAAGATCACATCGTGTACGAACGTGCGATCCGGCTCGTCTGGGACGAGCACGGTGAGACCGTGATCTTCGAGGCGCCCTCGATAGAAATCCTGCTCCATCGTGTAGCGGGTCCCGAGGAGCGCAACAACGTCGACTCCTGCAGCCGTGATGGCGTCTGCCGTGGCGTCTGCGATGTGCAGGAAGGGGATGCTGATCGCCGCCTCGATCTGGGGAGCCACTTTGTGCATCGTGTTCGTTGCGAGCACGATCACACCGGCCCCAGCAGCCTCAAGCCGGGCGGCATCGGTTGCGAGCGTATTCCCGAGCGCCTCCCACTCAGCTGCCTCTTGGAGTTCCTCGATCTCGTGGAAGTTGTACGAGCGGACAAGGAGATCTGCCGAATAGGTACCACCGAGCCGCTCGCGCACCAGAGAGTTGATGATGCGCTCGTACTCGATAGACGACTCCCAGCTCATCCCGCCAAGTATCCCAATGGTTTTCATGGAAGGAAGGGTAGAAGGTCGAAGGTAGAACGTAGAAGGACCCAGGCATCGCGCCCGGGTCTTCCCCTCTACGTTCTACGTTCTTCAGCCCTTCATCGCCTTCAGCATTGCTGAACCCATGTCTGTGGGGGTGGGGGCCATGACGACGCCGGCGCTCTCGAGGGCCTCGATCTTTGCTTCGGCCGTTCCCTTGCCTCCGGAAATGATCGCACCGGCATGGCCCATGCGCTTCCCTGCAGGAGCGCTGGTTCCTGCAATGAAGCTGGCAACCGGTTTGGTCATGTTGGCCTTGATCCACTCTGCGGCATCCTCTTCGGCGGTACCGCCGATCTCGCCGATCATGATGACGCCCTCTGTGTCAGGATCATCGTTGAATGCCTTGAGGGCATCCACGAAGTTCGTACCATTGACGGGGTCTCCGCCGATGCCGATGGCCGTGGTCTGGCCGAGACCGTTCAGCGTGAGCTGATGCACGGCTTCATAGGTGAGCGTGCCTGAGCGAGAGACAACGCCGATCTTGCCCGGTGTGTGTATGTAGCCGGGCATGATCCCGATCTTGCACTCCTGCGGCGTGATCACTCCGGGGCAGTTCGGCCCGACGAGTCGTACGTCCTTGTCCTCGAGGTATCGCTTGGCCAGGACCATGTCCGCGACGGGGATCCCCTCAGTGATCGTGATGATCAAAGGCACGCCCGCTTCTGCGGCTTCCATGATCGCGTCCGCAGCAAACGGTGGAGGGACATAGACGACAGTTGCATTCGCCCCGGTCGCTTCGACGGCCTCTCTGACAGTCCGGAAGATCGGGACGTCAACGCTGTAGGTATCGGGACGACCCTGAACACCAGAGTGGTCGGTGTCGCCCTCGAAGTGCGCTGTCTGACCTGCCTTGGAGGGGTGGACGGCGCCAACGACGTTGGTTCCGTATGCGATCGCCTTGTCCGTGTGGAACGTCCCTGTCTTGCCAATCCCCTGAACGAGGACCTTCGTGTCCTTGTTTACGAGCACACTCATTTGGCCAACTCCACGATCTTCTCTGCTCCATCTTTCATGTCGGTCGCGCTCACAACGTTCAGATCCGACTCATCGATGATCTGCTTGCCGAGTTCAACGTTCGTGCCCTCGAGCCTCACGACGAGAGGTACCTCGAGTCCAACCTCTTCCACAGCAGCAACAACGCCGCTGGCGATGATGTCGCAGCGCATGATCCCGCCGAAGATGTTGACGAAGATCCCCTTCACATTCGGGTCCTCGGTGATGATCTTGAACGCAGCGGCGATCTGCTCCTTCTCGGCGCCCCCTCCAACGTCGAGGAAGTTCGCCGGTTCACCGCCGACGTACTTGATGATGTCCATGGTTGCCATGGCAAGGCCTGCACCGTTGACCATGCAGCCAATGGTGCCGTCGAGGCTGATGAACGAGAGGTCGAACTCCTTGGCAGCGAGTTCTGCGGCATCCTCTTCGGACGCATCGCGCAACTCGAGAACATCCGGATGGCGGAACAGCGCATTCGCTTCGAAAGCCATCTTCCCGTCGAGTGCCATCACCCGACCGTCCGTCGTGACGACCAGCGGGTTGATCTCGACGAGGTCTGTGTCCATGTCCACGGCGAACGCTGACAGTTCCTTGAGGAACTTCACGCCGTTCTTGAACGCATCGCCCTCAAAGCCGAGGCCGAATGCGATCCGCTTTGCCTGGAAGTCGGTCAACCCAAACGCTGGATCGATCTCTTCCTTGATGATCTTCTCCGGTGTCTCTGCGGCTACGACCTCGATCTCTGTGCCACCCTCGGTGGACGCCATCACGATGTTGCGACTGGAGGACCTGTCGAGGAGTACGGACAGATACAACTCGGTCTCGATGTCGATGCCCTGCTCGATGTAGAGGCGGTTGACGACCTTGCCCTCTTCACCTGTCTGGATCGTCACAAGTGTTGACCCGAGCATCTGGGAAGCGAGTTCCTGAACTTTCGCCTCAGCGGCCTCGATTCCTCCGCTGATGCCGTCGAGCACGACATTCACTCCACCCACGTCAGGATGCTCCTTGAAGCGGCCTTTGCCTCGTCCACCCGCGTGGATCTGCGACTTGACAACGACGACCGCGTTGCCGGTCGACTCGATGAGTTGCCGGACTGCACCGACCGCCTCGTCGACCGTTGTTGCCATGACACCCTCGGGCACGGGGATTCCCCGTGACTTCATGAGCGCCTTGGCCTGATACTCGTGGATCTTCACATGTCCTCCTGACAGGTGGTGGGGTTAATCCTTGAACTGGTCATCAACCCAGGCCTGTATCGCGTCAAGCGATGTGCCCGGACCGAAGACGTGTGCGATGCCTGCTGCCTTGAGCTGCTCGATGTCGGCATCGGGGATGATGCCTCCACCGAAAACCACGATGTCTGAGGCATCGAGGGCTCTCAGCTCATCGACAACGCTCGGAAACAGCGTCAGGTGAGCACCCGACAACGTCGACAGGCCGACCCCGTCGACATCCTCCTGGACCGCAATGGCAGCGATCTGGCTCGGCGTCTGGTGCAGTCCCGTGTAGATGACTTCGCAACCCGCGTCTCTGAGCGCGCGGGCAACCACTTTGGCCCCGCGATCGTGCCCATCAAGGCCAGGTTTTGCGATGAGTATCCGAATCGGCATCGTTCGGAATAGTAGGTACGCGACGTTGCGTGTCGCCGGGCGGCTGGCTGAGTTACCTACCATGGAGCACGTGCTCGAAGTGAACCTGATCTTCGTCCTTGGCGCCTCGTTGACGCTCGTCGCCATTGCTGTCGGCGTGTCGACGTATCTGCGGCTTGGCATCGAGCGGTCGATCATTTGGGCATCTGCTCGCGCTGCCGTTCAGTTGACCGCAGTTGGCGTTCTTCTCTCTGCGTTGATCGGATCCCAGTGGGAGCGCCTGCTCGCCCCGCTTTGGATCCTCGTGATGATCGCCATTGCCGGCTATGTCGTTGCCAAGCGGTCTGGATCCACTGCCGTTGTCCCCGCTGCCTTGCTCGCCATCGGCGGAACAACCGGAATCTCGCTCTTGGTCGTGTTCGGGTTCGGTGTGCTGCCTGCCGAGCCGATCCAGCTGATCGTCATTGCAGGGATCACCATTGGCAACACGATGCCAGCCACCGTCGTGGCTGCCGACCAGGTCAAGACGCAGATGACGAAAGAGCGAATCCAGGTGGAGGGCCTACTTGCGCTCGGGTTCACGGCGAGGCAGGCCGCCAAGTTCATCGTACGCGAGGCAGCTCGGGTGTCGCTTCTGCCTCAGATCGAACGAACGAAGGTCGTCGGCCTCGTTGCCCTGCCCGGAGCCATGACCGGACTCCTGCTCGCCGGTGTTGACCCGATCGACGCGGTGATCATCCAGCTCGTCGTGATGTATCTCGTGCTCGGATCCGTTGCCGTCTCCACAACCGTCGTGGCCGTGGTTACCGCCTCGAACTCCTTCACACCGGATCAACGACTCAAGTCGATTACGTAGGCCTCAACACTGCACCGCTACCGCGAGGGCTTCGCACACGGCGCGCATCCGAATCGAATCCAATTGAGTGATTCGTTGCGTCATGCTCGCCTTCGCCGCGATCGTCACGTTGTCGAGCGACGCAACGCAAGCGACCGGCATCCCATCGCTCTCATCGAGAGCAACCTCCGTTGCGATGCCACGCGTGCGCCTGGTTATTGGTGCCACAAGAACCGTCTGCAATACCGGAATCGCATTGTCGCGAGTCAACACGAGTACAGGACGTCGCTTGTCGGGTAGCTCGACCCACCACACCTCCCCGCGGCGTGGTTCACTCACCAGGGCTCTTCCTCAACGAGCGCCTTCGTGGCCGCCGTCGCGACCGCAATTTCTTCATCGGTCTGGGGCATGCGTGTATACGCATCTACGATCTCTCGATCGATGGCAGCTTGCTCGTGCGCATCAAGCAGAACCTCGATCGCCCGGCGGATAGCTTCGGTACGGGTTGCATACCCGTCAGGCTGCACGAGTTCGTCAAGCCTTTCAAGGATGTCGTCGGGGAGGCGTATCGCTACAGTTGTCATACGTCCAGTATGACGACTTGTGATACAACGTCAAGAATCTTCCATTCTGTGGGCCACAACCACCGTATTCGGGAGCTGGAACCCTGGGTTCGGGAGGTGGGGCGCTCAGGTGACCTTTTCGAGGGGGGCCCAGGTGAGGAGGAGGCGCTTGGAGCCGTGGTCATCGAAGATCACGACTGCTTCTGCCCTGTCGCCTGCTCCGACGACCTCCTTGACAACGCCTTCGCCCCAGTGGGTGTGGCGCACACGGTCACCGATTGATATGTCGGCATCCGAGACTGTGGCGGTCGGCGTGCGGGACTCCATGGTTCGCGAGCGCCTCACACGCTTGGCCTTCGTGGTGAGGTTCTCAGGAATCTCGCTGAGGAACCGGCTCGGACCGTTGTAGTTGTTGCTGCCCCACATGTTCCGACTCCAAGCCCGCGTGAGATACAGCCTCTCCTCGGCACGAGTGAGACCCACGTAGCAGAGCCTGCGCTCCTCTTCGAGTTCCTTCGGATCACCGAGGGATCGCATATGAGGGAAGACACCATCCTCGAGTCCCGTGACAAACACGGCCGGATACTCGAGGCCCTTGGCGTTGTGCAGGGTCATGAGTGTCACTGCCTCGGTGTCCTCGACGCTGTCGAGATCGGCAACGAGGCTGATCGATTCGAGGAACATCTGAAGCTTGCCAAGACCATCGAGCTGCTCCCACTCCTCGGGCCCCATCGACGCCGGCCCCGTTTCCTCGAACTCGGCGCCGGCCGTCAGGAGTTCCTTCAGGTTCTCTTCACGACCCATGGCCTCGATGGTTCGTTCAGCACGAACCATGTCGAGGTAGCCCGTATCGTTGAGAACCGCTTCCAGTGCAGCCTCTGGACCGTCTGTTGCCTTGGTCGCGAGGATGTCCATCATGGCAACGAATTCGGCGATCGCCTTCTGCGCCCGGCCGGTCAGAGCGTCGATCTCGTCGACGCGCCGCAGAGCTTCGAAGAACGTCACGCCGGCGGATTCAGCGAAGCGGTCAACGTGGGCAACCGATGTGTCCCCAACTGCTCGCTTCGGGGTGTTGATGACTCGCTTGACTGCAACCTGGTCATCGGGGTTCACGATCGCACGCAGATAGGCGAGCGCGTCCTTGACCTCTCTGCGGTCGTAGTACTTGAGTCCTCCGACGACCTGGTACGTCACGCCAAACCGGACGAAGAGCTCCTCGATCACACGGGACTGGGCATTCGTGCGATAGAACACGGCAACATCGTTGAGACCGATGCCAGCGTCACGTAGCCGTGCGATCTCTTCAGCAACGTACGCTGCCTCTTCGTGCTCGTCCTGAGCTTCGAACACAACAATGCTCTCCCCCGCGCCAGCGTCGGTCCAGAGTCGCTTCGGCCTCCGGCTGGCATTGTTCCTGATCACGGCGTTCGCCGCATCGAGGATCGTCTGGGTCGAGCGGTAATTCTGCTCGAGGAGGATCACCCGGGTATCGGGATAGTCCTTCTCGAATTCCATGATGTTGCGCATGTCTGCGCCGCGGAAGGCGTAGATAGACTGATCGGAGTCGCCGACGACGCATACGTTTCGATGCTTGGCAGCAAGCATCTTCACGAGCATGTACTGGGCCCGGTTCGTGTCCTGATACTCGTCGACCAGTATGTAGGTGAATTGGTTCTGCCACCGTTCGAGCACCTCGGGGAACGCCTGGAGGATCTCCACCGTGAGCGTGAGGATGTCGTCGAAATCCACAGCCGATGCTTCGACCAGCCGCTGCTGGTACAAGCGGTAGATGTCCGAGACCTTCTCGTGGTAGAAACCTGAGTCCTGGGCGGCGTATGACTCGTAGTCGATGAGTTCGTTCTTCGCCTTCGAGATGGCAGCCTTCATCTGACGTGGAGGGAACCGCTTGGGATCGAGGTCGAGGTCCTTGATCACCATCGTGATCAGGCGGACCGAGTCGGCATCGTCATAGATGGAGAAGGAACTGCGGTACCCGACGCGGTGGATCTCCTGACGGAGGATTCGCACGCAAGCCGAGTGGAAAGTGGAGACCCACATGCTGTTCGCGACGCGACCAACGAGCTTGCCGACGCGTTCCTTCATCTCACCTGCTGCCTTGTTGGTGAAGGTGATCGCGAGGATCTCGTAGGGCGAAACACCCAGATCTCGAACCAGGTGCGCAATGCGGTAGGTCAGCACCCTTGTCTTGCCCGATCCCGCACCGGCGACAACGAGCACGGGGCCTTCAGTGGCGGCAACAGCCTCGCGCTGGGTCGGGTTCAGATCGGTAAGAAGAGAGGACTCAGGCATGGATGGGAACGTAACACGACTGACGATGTACGACAGACGACAAACGATCGTTCATCTTCAGCGAGCGATCCAAGCAGTCTGCCTCCCGGGACTACCGCCTTCTACCTTCTACGTTCTACCGCGAGCGCAAGCGAGCCTCAACTAGCTACGGATTCGTCTGACGCAGCGTCACTTTTGGATGCATCGGACTCGATCAGCTTGCGGAGCGTTTGTACGAGGGCGCCCTTGCCGAAGTCGGCTTTGTCGAAGAAGGCATCGACACCGGCTCGTTCGGCTCGTGACCTGTCCTCCTCCGACGCAACGCCGGAGAGCATGACGATCGGAATGACGCCGTAGCGCTGGCGCACCATGTGGACAAGGGCCACGCCATCGGCCCTCGGCATCGAGAAGTCAACAACAAGTGCATCGACGTCGTTCCTCGACAGGGCAGCAAGCGCATCGGATACGCTGCCTGCCGCAACGGTTGAGAACCCGTGCGATGCAAGGACGCCTGAGACGACCTGCCGAACGCCCTGGCTGTCGTCAACCACGAGTACCTTGCGAACGGGGCCTTCAGACGATCTCTCGGTCGACCTCATGCGTTCGGCGATTCGGCCGGCATCGACAAGCATCACAGTCTCATCCCCACCGAGGAGTGCAACACCACTGACGACAGAGGAACCGCTCAGCAGCGGACCGAGGTCCTTCGTCGCCACCTCGTGTATATCGAGCACCTCATCAACCGCCATCGCGATCAGGCCTGTGGGACTCTGGACGATCATGATCTGGGATGGCAATCCCTCCATCTCGAGTCCCGCAACCGATGCAAACGAAGCGTACGGAACGGTCTCGCCACGGAAGCCGACGCACGAACCCTTCTCTGTAACCGAGATCGATACATCAGGAATCGACGAGATCTCCACCACCGACGAATCAGGGATACCCCACGTGCGGCCACCCGCAGTGAACATCTGGGCACGCTGGAGAGCTCGGTGGGCTGGCATCGTGATCTCGAAACTGGTTCCACGCCCGCGTTCAGACTCGAGTGTCAACGACCCGAAGACTTCCTCAACGATCTCGGTGACACGCCCAAGACCCGACCCTGACCCCGTGAACTCGGAGGAATCGGGGTTCGTCGAGAATCCATCTGAGTACAGGACGGACCGCAGATCGTCAGCGGTTGGATCGTCACCAACGAGGCCACCTTCAATGGCCTTGTCGCGCACGGCAGTCCAATCAATGCCCGCGCCGTCATCTGTGATGGCAAGCCTGAGGTGCTGGTCGTCTCTGGTGGCAACCAACTTGACGCGACCGACAGGTCCCTTGCCTTCGGCAGTCCTGACATCTCTCGACTCAAGTCCATGTGTCACGGCGTTCACGACAAGTTGACGCACGATCTCGCCGATTCGGTCGAGAAGTTGACGATCGACCATCGTGTCTTCGCCCTCCAGGACGAGTTCAACCTCACGATCGACCTTCTTCGACAGATACTTGACAAGCTGTGGCAACGTCGAGGTGATACTCGAGATGGGCACAACGGTGAGCCCAAGAGCTGCGGTCTCAAGCCGAATGGATGCCCTGCGAACCGATTCAAGGGACTCCAACGCTCCTTCAGCTGCGGCGTTCCCACCCCGCGCTGCATTGGCGAGGACTTGAGATGCTTGGTTCACGGCGGAACTGATGTCGATCCGCACAGTCGCGGCATCGTTGATCATGCGGAAGAGCCGTCCCGCGTTGACGGGCACCGACTCCTCGGTCGCCCAGGTCTCGACAGCGCCGACGAGTCCACCAAGGTCGTACTCCTGGGTTGTCTCGGGATCAAGTACTGACCTCTCGTTCTCCACGACGGTGAGGACCGGCGGTTCATCGAGAGGTACTGCCGGCTTCTCGTCCAGCGAATCTGGTGTTGACGGCGCCGCCACGGGTTCATCGGCGACGGGCGCAGCGCTCGCGACGATCTCATACGTGATCACCGGTGTCGCCAGCTTCCCGTTCGGGCCTGGCTCGAAAACAAGAGGCTCAGACTCGTCATGGGCGACTGGATCATCAGTCGATTCGTCGGACGTGTTGGTGGACAGCTCCGGATCGACATCCTCGACCTGTTCTGGCTGGTCGGAATCCTGCGTTTCAACACTGATCGACACGACTTCGGCCTCATGATGGTCGGGCGTGTCCTCGGCCGGCGGTTCCGCCGCCTCGATCAGAGGCTCGGTGCTCTCCGACGGTTCATCCGAGACAGCCATTGGCTCAGGGATGGACTCGAGCAGCGAGGGGTCGACGATGAGTGTTCGCACAGTCTCGATGGCATCTGACACAGCAGAGTCGTCGCCCTTGAGGGCAGGAGGTATCGCCTCAGCGAGCATGAGAAGGGTACGGCCGAGCATCGAGGATGGAGCAAGGTCACCCTGCTGAATGAACCGCCATACGAATTCGCATGTTTCGCCCCCTCGAGCGATTCCTTCGTACCCCATGACACGGCCTGTGCCTTTGATCGTGTGACCCTCGCGAAGCATGCGTCCAGCGAGTTCCGAGGTGATCGCGCCGTCCAACATCGCCTGCGCGCCTTCAGCCAAACTGCTCGAACGCTCGTCAAGTTCGTCCTCGAAGAGCTTCTCGAGCTCAGGGTCGTTCTGCCAGTCCATCAATACACCATGACGTAGAAGGTTGTGTCCACACATCGCATATCGGACACATCCGCATGGGTCTTAAGGACTATGACTAGTTCCTCGGGCTTCGCCCGAGGAACTAGTCAGGACCCAGGCTCCAGGACCCAGGCACCATGCGTCATCATCAGTCGTGGGGGAGCCGACAGGTAAACGTGTAGACCATCCGCCTCACGCCGTCGGTCTCGGCCTTCAGACGATCAAGGGCTCCTGTGTTGCCGTACTTGAGGTACCTGGCAATCTCGATCTGTGTACCGAGTTCACAGCCTGACCCGTAGGCGATTCGGAGGAATCGAGCAAAGTCGTTGCGCGAATCTCTCCCGCATCCCTCAGCGATGTTGCTTGGAATGGATACCGCGGCACGTCGCATCTGGCTCGTGATGCCGTACCGCTCACCATCTGGGAATTCGTCGGTGACGTCATAACAATCCTTTGCGAGCTGGAGGGCTCTCTGCCAGATCACGAGCTGCTCGTAGTTACGCATGACAAACGTATATCAAAACTGCCAACGGATTGAAAGAGGGACGATGTCACTCAGTTCGTACAGAACCTGTGCGTTTCCGAAGCTGGAGCCTGGAACCTGGGACCTGGTGCCGGAACGAACTATCCGGCCTTCAGCGTCTCGACGAGGTCGACGTATCCCTGCATGGCATCATCGGGAGTGGTTCCTTCGAGCTCGGCCCAGCCGTCATACTTGGCTCTACCGACGAAGTCCATCATGCCGGGACGATTGCCGTCAGCATCACCGACCGTGGCTTGTTTGTAGAGGGCGTAGAGCTTCAGGAGGCTCTGGTTGTCCGGGCGTTCGGGAAGCTCCTCCACCTCGGCGAGCGCTGTATTGAATGCGGTCTCGATCTCCGACATGTCATCCCCTGTCTGTTGATCAATCTGCTCTCATGGTACGACGACACCGATTGATCGAGCAGCGCTCACTCCCACTCGATGGTGGCGGGGGGCTTGGATGAGATGTCGTAGGCGACACGGTTGATGCCTTCGACCTCGTTGATGACCCGGGACGAGATCTTCGCCAGCACCTCGTATGGGAGGCGGGCCCAGTCAGCGGTCATGGCATCGTCCGAAGTCACAGCCCGAACGATCAGCGGGTAGGCGTAGGTACGGCTGTCGCCCTGGACTCCGACAGTCTTGATGGCAGGGAGCACGCCGAACGTTTGCCAGATCTCGCGGTACAGGCCGGCCTTCTTGATCTCATCAAGCACGATGGCGTCGGCTGCCCTGAGGATGTCGAGACGCTCCTTCGTGATGTCGCCAATGATGCGCACCGCAAGTCCCGGGCCGGGGAAGGGCTGGCGCCACACGATCTCTTCGGGAAGACCGAGTTCCTCGCCAACGGCACGGACCTCGTCCTTGAAGAGGTCTCGCAATGGTTCCACGAGTTCAAACTGGATGTCGTCCGGCAGACCTCCCACGTTGTGATGGCTCTTGATCTTCGCAGCGTCCTTGGTCCCTGACTCGATCACGTCCGGGTACAGCGTGCCCTGAACGAGATGATCCGCACCATCGATGTCTGAAGCGACCTCCTCGAAGACACGGATGAAGGTCTCGCCGATGATCATGCGCTTCTTCTCGGGGTCGGTAACGCCTTCCAACGCGGCCAGGAAGCGGTCCTCAGCCTTCACGTGGATGAGGTTCATCTGGAACACATCGCGGAATGTCTCCTCGACCTGTTCGCCCTCGTTCTGTCGCATCAAACCGTGGTCAACGAAGACGCACACGAGCTGGTCGCCGATCGCCTTGTGTACGAGGGCCGCGGCGACAGATGAGTCAACGCCACCGGAGAGCCCGCATATCGCAATGCCATCTCCCACTGCTTCGCGGATGGCATCGACCGACTGCTCGATGATCCCGACATGGGTCCATGTTGGACGTGCCCCGCACACCTCCCACAGGAAGTGTTCGAGTACCCGCTGGCCATGCTCTGTGTGTTTCACCTCTGGATGAAACTGGACGCCGTAGAACCCTTTGACGCTGTTCTCCATCGCGGCAACCGGGGCATCAGGTGTCGATGCCGTGACCGCGAACCCTTCGGGGGCAACAGACACGGCATCGTTGTGGCTCATCCACACCTGCTGAGTCGTCGGTTGATCAGAGAACAGGAGTGAGTCTCCTGTCGTGGTCAGTACTGCTGGTCCGTATTCAGACGTACCCGTGGACGCCACTGTGCCACCGAGCGACTGCGCCATGACCTGATGGCCGTAGCAGATGCCAAGCACGGGGATGCCTAGATCGAAGATCTCGGAGTCGATGTCGTACGCGTCATCCGCGTACACCGATGAAGGGCCGCCAGACAGGATGATGCCAATCGCGCCCTTCTCCTTGACCTCGTCGGCGCTGATGTCGCGTGGGACGATCTCTGAGAACACACGGGCCTCACGCACGCGACGTGCAATCAGCTGGGCGTATTGAGCCCCGAAGTCAACAACGAGAATCCTGTCGAAGTCACCCTGAGATGCATGTCCGGAGACGGATGGCCCGGCCATCAGCCCATCCCCACGCCCTGGGACCGTTGGAGTTGCTTCCCCTCGGTCTGCAGCGCAGGGGCAACCATCACTTCGGCCTTCTGGAACGCCTTGACGGTCGCGTAGCCAGTCGTGGCCATCGACCCTCTGAGTCCGCCGAAGAGGTTCCGCCTTCCATCGTTCTCATGGGCAGGTCCGAGAAGGATCTCCTCGATCGTGCCGAGCGTCCCGGTGTGGACGCGAGATCCTCTGGGAAGCGTCGCGTGGAACGTTGCCATCCCCCAGTGGTAGCCCTTTGACGGCGACTCAGCAGCGGCAGCCATCGGCGACCCGATCATGACAGCATCAGCACCAACCGCAATCGCCTTGGAGACGTCACCACCGGTGCGCATCCCACCGTCTGCAATGACATGGACATACCTGCCGGTCTCCTCGAGATAGGCAGATCGAGCAGCAGCAGCGTCCGCAATCGCAGTCGCCTGCGGGACACCGATACCGAGGACACCTCGTGTCGTACACGCAGCACCGGGCCCAACACCCACGAGAACACCGACAGCACCAGTTCGCATCAGGTGCAGAGCACCCGAGTACGAGGCCGTACCACCGATGATGACCGGCATCTCGACCTCTCTGATGAACTTGTTCAGATCGAGGGGTTCCTCACGCGATGACACGTGCTCAGCAGAGACGACCGTCCCCTGGATGATGAGAAGATCGAGTCCACCAGCTTTCGCGTAGTCGATGTACTTCGCAACGTTCGGTGGCGTGAGGCTTGCTGCCGCAACGACTCCACCCGCCTTGATCTCCTGGACACGCTGCGTGATGAGATCAGGGTTGACAGGAGCGTCGTAGAGCTCCTGCATTCGGCGTGTGGCGTTCTGGTTGTCGAGAGACGCAATCTCGTCGTAGACAGGGATCGGATCCTCGTACCGGGTCCACAGCCCTTCGAGATTGAGGACGCCGACGCCTCCGAGCTTCCCAATCGTGATCGCATTGGCCGGGGTGACCGCCGAGTCCATCGCCGAAGCCATCATCGGCAAGTCGAAGGTGAACGCGTCAAGTTCCCAACTGAGATCGACGTCCTCCGGGTCCCTGGTTCGTCTCGTGGGAACGATCGCGATGTCATCAAAGCCCCAGGCCCGACGACCGGATTTCCCTTTCCCGATCTCGACTTCCACAGCAAACCTCCACTAAGCGCCAGTGTTCTCGCGAGCGTAGTAGCCACAGAGGATCCAGACTTCGTGCCGTCAGTTCTTCCTGACGCCTGATGCCTGGTGCCTGTCAGAACCCCTTGATCCCCGTGGCCTTTCGGACCTCGGCCATGTAGCCAGCGGCCATCTCGTTGGCACGCTCACCACTGGTGTGGAGGACGTCGCGGACATCGCTGTTCTTCAATGCGTTGACGCGGGCCTTCACCGGGCCAACCTCGTCGATCACGGCATCGGCAACGGCATCCTTGAACGCGCCATACCCACCGGATCCGTACTGATCGACGAGTGAATCGATCGACTCACCAGTGCACGCGGACATTATGTCGAGCAGATTCGAGATTCCGGGCTTGGCCTTCACGTCGTACCTCACCTCGGGGTCGCTATCGGTGACTGCGGACCGGATGCGTTTGCGGATCACATCAGGATCATCGAGAAGAGATACGCGGCTCTTGATCTGGGGATCTGACTTGGACATCTTCG
>CBETWC010000003.1:0-17824 GCA_965539925.1 uncultured bacterium | reverse complement strand
GAAAGGATGTACAGGTTCAAGTCCTGTCCCGGGCACCGAAGCTCCCACTGGCGTTCGACGCACAGACCCAGACGATTGTGGAGACGAGGGAACGACTACTCGTCTCGCCCGTGAGCCTGATATGCCGCTGGCAAGACCCCAGCGGTGCGTGCAACGCCACCGCCTCATGCCGCTCAGCCGGATATGGAGGCACGCGCAATGCCGGATGCGGTGTTCGAGCGTTGTGACTCTCAGTCGATGTCGCGGCGGCGGAAGACGACGAGTGCGATCGTGATAGCGATCGCCATGTATGCGGCGACGACGATTGCAGCGCCGCTGGGTCCATGCGAGTACACGGTTTGATATCCATACGGGCCGCTGATGAACCGACCGACCTCTCCACCGTTTGCGAACACTGTCATGTTCTCGGCCAAGCCGAGCGGCCGTGTACTTCTCAACAGCGCCAAGGAGATCATCGGACTCACCGCGCTGTAGCCGAGCAGCACCGCGACACCACCGACCGTGTTGCGGGTCAGAACGGAAACGGAAAGCGCGATCGCGGCAATAGCCGCAGCCACGATGCCTCCGCGCAGGACCACGCCCAATAGGCCGAGCCAGAATTCGGTGTCGACGCCAGCAGTGCTTCCACGCCACACAGCCGCAGGCAGCATCGTCAACACCAGGAATCCGAGGAGAGTGATGTGGATGACGAACGCGGACAGGCCGACAGAGCCGAGCTTGGAAACGAGAACCCTCATTCGCCTCGGCTCCCACAGCAGGGTCGTCTCGATGGTGCCGGCCTTGTATTCGGCCCCGATGAACGACGCACCCAGAATCGCAGCGATGGCGAACAGGAGCGCGCTGATAGACGGCACCAACCCGCTGGGAGCCGGTCGGGGTGATCGATACTCTTCGCCATCTACCACGAACGTCTCGGTCTCGAACGAGTGTGTATTTGCTGCGTCAAGATCCGGGCAACCCTGGCGATACGCGATATCCGGTTCGTACAGGGACACGAGGCAGAACCTCGGCTCGTGAACGAAACCGTCGACGAAGTACTCGGGACTGCACTCTTCGTCAGCCATTGCTTCGGCAGACTCGAACTGGATCAGATACTCCTCATATCCGGGATCGACGTCCTGCATCTCGCCGCTGTTCCAAGCGTTCCACTCGTCGAGCGTGTAGGACCTGCAACGGGCCACCTCTTCTTCGATCTGGGCCGAAACGTCCCCGACATCCGGCATTTCGGAATCGTGGGTAATGAATGTGATCACACCGGCAACGAGCATTGCGGCAGTGATGCCGAGCAGCAGGATCCAAGGCATGCGGCGGCGCCACATGCGACGTAACTCGATGCGCAGGAGACGGATCATGCGGACTCCTGCGTTTCGTCTGTGAGGTCGAGGAACACGGACTCCAAGCTGGCCGATTCGACTCGCAGGCCACGCAGGTATCTCCCGTCCGCTGCAAGAGCCCGCGTCACTCCAGCTGCAGCACCCTCACCCGCCTCTACGACGATCGTATCCGGGTGGTCTCCTGGACCGGCAGTGAAACCGGCAGCCGTCAGGGTGTCCAGTGCCGCTGGAGCGTCGTCGATCGTGATAATGAGGCGACCGCCGCTGCTCGACATCACGTCTGATACACGTCCCGACGCAATGAGCTTGCCTCGATTGATGATGGCTACCGCATCGCACATCAACTGCACTTCTGCGAGCTGGTGGCTCGACACGAGCACCGTGGCACCCGAAGCGCCATAGCGTCTGATCAACTCACGCATATCCTTGATACCCGCCGGATCGAGACCGTTGGCTGGCTCATCAAGCACCAACAGTTCCGGGCTCTTGAGAATCGCACCGGCAACCGCCAAGCGCTGCTTCATGCCAAGCGAGTAGGTCCCAAACTTGTCGTCAGCGCGATCCGCCAACCCGACCTCATCCAGGACGCGGAATATCTCTCCCTGAGCGGTATCACGGGTCGCTGCGAGGAGTTCAAGGTTGAATTGACCAGAGAATCCGGGGAAGAACTTCGGCGATTCCACCAGTGCTCCGACGCGGTTCATCACATCTGGCAGGCCACGAGGTACATCGGAACCGAGAAGGCGAACAGAACCCTCGGTCGGTGTGACAAGACCGAGAAGGCAGCGAATCGTGGTTGTCTTGCCAGCACCGTTCGGCCCGAGGAATCCAAAGACGCCGCCTTGAGGCACGTCAAGATCGAGATCCTCGACCGCGACAGTGGACTTCCCCCGGAGACCTGAGTACACCTTGCGAAGCCCTCTGATCTCAATGGCTAGTGATGTCACCGAACCCCCCAACCCTGCGTCGCCGCAATTCGGCTGACGCCGTCGATTCATGCTAGGCGCCCCATGAGACTTGCGAATTGGCCCAACACCCGTCCACCAAACCACCCACGGATTACCCCTATATCCTCACATATGGCTACGCACACAACCGGTTATGGGTGGCCGATTCCAAGTCTTCGCATCAATCTCGGGATGAGACCTTTGTTCTCTCGAACCTCCACCTCCCAGCCACACGCTCGGAAGGCTCGAACGACGTCTTGGGAAGTTCCTTGCTTGATAATGGCTGCTCCACCGAACCACACAGGTGCCGCTTCCCTATCCGCTCCTAGTAGCCCGAACCAGCGACCCAGGGAAGCGATGCTCCCAGGAGGGACATCGATGACGACCGTATACCCGTCGTCCTTTCTGTACTCATACACGTCGTTGGCATATGTGACGATGCGTGTGGAATCGTCAGAGATCACAACTTCTTTGGCGCCAGAGGTCACAACGGCACCGTACTCCATCAGTTTTCGATGTTCGAATACGTATTCCACGGCCCCATTATCGACTGGATCAGGCGCAGTTGGGTGAACTCACAGCGCCGCCACGCATATCGAAGCCTCTTTGTGTCAAGTGGGTCCTTTCGAGATGGCTGAGGGCGCGTGGCATCGAACCCGTGACGTTTCTGGGTGTCGACAACTAAGCGCCAACATGCCCTTGACACTACTGCAACATTCAGTATATAGTATGCTGCAACTTGCAGTACAGGTGGTTCGATCCAACAGGATCACGGACGCCTGTAGAAGCCATGAGAAGGAGACAGCGAGAATGAAGAGCAACGTCAAAGAGCTCCCGATTGCCCACGAGGCCCTCGGAGAGATGATCCGAGGCCAGGACTGGGGCGGGATGACCAGCGCGTACATGCAGTACCCGACCGGTCTCGATTTCGGCCCCCTGCTCGAGGGTCTGGAGCGGGACCACTGTCAGTGCCCGCATTGGGGGTTCGTCATCGAGGGCAGCATCCGCGTGAACTACGAGGACGGCACCGAAGAGGTCGTGGGCGCAGGCGAGATCTACTACTGGCCCTCCGGTCACACCGTTGTGGTCGAGGAAGCGGTCAGGATGGTCGAGTTCAGCCCCCACGATCAGATGTCGCAGGTACTCGCCCACGTCGTTGGCAAGCTGTAGGAGAGAGCCCCGCCCTGGGGACAGAGCGCGTTCTGCTCGGCTAAACCAAGCCGAGTAGCTCGCGCTTCTTTGTCAGGTAGTCAGCGTCCGTCATCGAACCCTCTGAGTGGTTCTCGCGGAGGGTTTCGAGGTTGCTGACGATGGCCGAGGTCTCGGGTGTTGTCGGATTGAGACCCTTCCCAATCACCTCGGGGACCGGTCGCATGACGGCGTACGCCGCGATTCCGATGTAGACGCCGAAGAACATGGCAGCCGCCCACAGCGCCTTCTTCGTGATTGCGAGGTCCCTGCGGCGGGCGAGGTCCACGTAGGCCACGATCCACAGCAGGAACAGCGGCACGGTGATGCCGATCGCCACCAGCGTGTTGATGGTGCCCTCGCCGATCGTCACGGTGTCCCGAGCAATTTCGCCTTCGCCGACGTGAACTCTTCGTCCGAGAGCGTTCCGGAGTCGTGCAGGGCTGCGAGCTTCTCGAGCTCATCGACCGTCGACCGTGCCTTGGATTCCTCAGCGATCTTGTCGACACGTTCCTCCGCCGTTGGCTGCATCTCGGGATCATCCGGCCTTGTGATGAAGTAGATGATCATTCCGATGATCGGGAGGAGCACGATGGCCACCGCCCATAGGCCCTTAGCGACTCCAGATATGTCGGCTCTTCCGGACAGGTCGGTGAGGGCAAAGAGCCAGAGCATCACCATGGGAACGAATATCAACAGCAGGAAGAAGAACTCCCAAAACGACACGTGATCCTCCAATTCGTATCTTGTGCGTCCCATCGTACCGAATGACCGTGCCCAGGTCACCAACGGCTACACCTTTCATTCGTTTCTGCCGAAGAAACTTGTGATGCTCGCTATTGGAACAACAGCATGACTGTTCTCATCATCGCGGGGGCGATCGCCCTGGCTGTCTTCGCCGCAGTCGTGTTCTGGGCCTATCTCAGGAGACGACCGGAAGGCAAGCTGGGCTATCTGGCACAGTATGACCACCTGACAGGCCTCATCAATCGTGCCCTGTTCCGTGATCGGCTCTCGAGCGCTCTCGCACGTGCCAGAAGGGACGGCGGCCTCGTCACGGTGATGTTCCTCGATATCGACGGCTTCAAGGACATCAACGATCGATTCGGCCACTCAGTGGGTGACGAGATGCTCCGTCAGATCGCCTCTCGCCTCGTGGCGTGTCTGCGCGAATCCGATACCGTCGCCCGTCTCGGAGGTGATGAATTCACAGTCATCCTCGAAGGTGGGAAACGTGTCGAGGATGCCGGTCAGGTCGCGACGAAGATCCTCAAGACGATCGCGACTCCGTACAGCGTCGGTGACCGAGAGCTGGTTGTAACCACGTCCATCGGCATTGCCGTGTACCCACTCGACGGAGATACTTACGAGGATCTCATCAAGGGCGCCGATACAGCGATGTACCAGTCGAAGGCTGCAGGCCGCAACACCTACCAGTACTTCACGAGGTCTCTCAGGGACCGCGCATCTCATCGGATCACCCTGATGGACGACCTGCGCGAAGCGATAGAACTCGGATCCCAACTCAGGATCGAATACCAACCGAAGGTCGATCTCACCAGAGGAACGGTCACAGGCATCGAAGCCCTTGTCAGGTGGGATCATCCGACATATGGACTCCTGATGCCGGGTGAATTCATTCCGCTTGCCGAGGAATCAGATCTGATCGTTCCGTTGAGCACATGGCTTCTTGACGAGGCATGCCACGACATGCGCCGATGGATCGGCGACGGGATGCGTCCGATGCGCGTCGCGGTCAACGTCTCTGAGCGCCTCTTCAGGGATGCGAATCTCGTGGAATCCATCGCGGCTGCCCTCGCTGCAGCTGATCTCGATCCGCGGCATCTTGAGATCGAGGTGACCGAGCGCACGATCACCCACGAGGCCGAGCGCACCGGACGGGCTCTCGAGCGCCTCTCCCACATGGGCGTGCGAGTCTCCATTGATGACTTCGGGACGGGGTACTCGTCTCTGCGACAGTTGCAGGGGCTGTCCGTCCACGAGCTCAAGATCGACCAGTCGTTCGTCAGGGATGCTCACCGTCGTGAGGAGTCGCGTGCGATCGTCGAAGCGATCGTGGGCATCGCCAGGAGCTTCGATCTGGGAGTCATTGCCGAGGGCGTCGAGACAGCAGAAGAACTCGCAACGATCCGAATGCTCGGTTGCACGCGGGTTCAGGGGTATCTCGTTGCCCGGCCACTGCGTCCGGAGAGAGTGATGGAGTTCGTCGACAGCTACGACGAGACCCTTGTATTCGCTCGGAGTGAGACTTCATCCTGATCAGTCGCCGTGGCTCGTCAGGAGATCGGGACAGATCGCGACTCGACCACAAGCGCCCCATCAACCAGTCTCGCCTCGATCAGCCACGCATCGACGTTCGAGGCGAATGAGATCGTGATCGATTCGGGATCGCGAACCACCGTGTGCATGGCATAGCCGGCACCAGGCGTGGTCCAGAGGAGGTGGAGTTCACCGTCCGCAACGGCGAAGGAAGCCTTTCCAGCTTCGAGAGATGCAACGAAGGTCTCTGAGTTGCCCGGATTGGTGAACCGATCCCAGCGACCGCTCTGGTCGTCTGAGGAAGCGGCAGTCTCCCCGGTGCTGACTGACCCGGAAGGGCTGTTTTCGGTGTTGGCGCTCCCTACGGTGGGTCCGCCGGTGGTTCGTACGTCGCCGCCGGAGGCTTGGGGCTCGGTTGCTTCGGTCGAACCCACCGAAACGACAGGGAGCGCTGCGACCTCGGCGGCTGTGAGCGGTCGAAGGGGACGGTCAAGGACCTGTCCACCGGCAATCGCCACTGCCCCAGAGGCCACCAAAACCGAGCCGATGGCCGCTACAAGCCAGCCAGCGACCAGGAGGAGTCTCTGCCGCATTGCAACCATCGTCAATGCCTCCGGGTTTCGATGTCTACAACACCATCTTAAGGAGTTGCTAAGACAGTCGCATTGTGGTTGATTGGCACGGTGCCAGCAGTGCTGATCATCGAAGACGACCAACGCATCCGCGAATTGGTCACACGCGTCCTCTCCCAGAACGGTTACGACGTGTCCGGGGCCGCGACAGCTCTCGATGGTCTGCAACAGATCGTCCAGGGCGCACCCGACGTCGTCATACTCGACATGGGGTTGCCGGACCTCGATGGTCGGGAGCTTCTGAAGATGATCAGGGCGATCACCAATGTCCCCGTCGTCGTTGCAACAGCGAGAAGCGACGACAGGGATGTCATCCGCACGCTGGACGCCGGCGCCGACGACTACCTCGTGAAGCCCTTCAGCATTGAGCAGCTCGAGGCAAGGCTTCGTGCCGTCCTGCGACGTTTCGCTGTTGAGGAAGCCGGCAACCAGCTCGTGGTCGGTGGCCTCACGGTCAACTCCGATGCAAGGGTCGCGACCTTGGATGGTGTCGAGCTCCAACTCAGCCCCAAGGAATTCGATCTGCTTGCCTACCTCGTCGAGCATGTCGGTGTCGTTGTATCCAAACGCCAGCTCATGGCGGAGATCTGGCGCCAGCCATACGGCGGTTCGGAGAAGTCCGTTGACGTCCACATCTCCTGGCTTCGCAAGAAGCTGGGAGAGTCAGCGGCAGAATCGAAGTACATCGAGACCGTTCACGGTGTCGGAATCAAACTCGTCGATCCAACATGAGAAGGAGACTTGCGCTCCTGAGCCTTGCGGTCGCGTCGTTGGTTGTGGTCGCGTTCCTGGTTCCCATCGCGATCCTCATAAGGAACCAAGCCCAGACGAGGGCCCTCTCTGACGCAGAGCGCGACGTCCAGTCAGTCGCAGCGGCTCTCGCAGTGGTGGGGACGGACGAAGGGATCACACCGGAGCTTGCCGACGCGATACTCACTGCGTTCGGGAACCCGGAGGACCTCAGCGTGATCTTCGTCAGCGGTGAGGTGGTCGGCTCATCCATTGGGTCGGCAGAGCACCTGGGTCAGGCCCAGGCCGGTGCCGCGTTCACGGCCAAGACCGAAGACGGAGCAGAGGTGCTCGTGCCGGTCCTCACAGCGGACGCGCCCATCCAGAGTGAGACCGTTGTTGTGCGAGCCTTCGTGTCAGACGAACTCCTGTCCGAAGGCGTCTTCCTTGCTCAGGCGATGCTCGTCGGCCTTGGCCTGTTCCTCGTCGGTGTCGCAGCATTCGCTGCCGACCGTCTCGGAAGGTCTGTCGTTCGGCCTGTGACTGAGCTGTCGGACGCGGCGCTCGAGTGGGGGAGAGGGAATCTCGAGACCCGCGTCGTGCCAGCGGGGCCTGAGGAGATCGCCGAGGTCGGTGAGGCGTTCAACACGCTTGCAGGACGACTGGATGAACTACTCGAGGCCGAGCGCGAGTCGGTTGCTGACCTGTCCCATCGCCTGCGGACGCCGCTGACAGCGCTGAGGCTGCAGGCAGACACACTCGCGGATCCCGCCGAGGCCGCCTCGCTTCGCGCGGATGTCGACGAGCTCGAGCGTCAGGTCGACGAGATGATCCAAAGGGCGCGCAGCCAATCCGGTGCAAGCACCAGTGCCGACTCCGTCGATCTGGCGGAGGTTCTCCCGCACAGGGCGGCATTCTGGCAAGTGCTCGCTGACGAGCAGGGGCGGCCGACATCGATCTCGATCGAAGAGGGTGATCACACGGTTGACCTTCAGCGTGCCGATCTTGGCGCCCTCATCGATGTGCTGATCGAGAACGTATTTGCCCACACACCCGTTGGGGCGGGCTACCGACTCGGTATCCGCAAACAGGGTGATGGCAGAAGTGTGCTCACCGTCTCGGATGCCGGACCGGGCTTCGGAGACCTCGGCGTGATGCGGAGAGGTCAGAGTGGTGCCGGGTCGACAGGTTTGGGCCTTGACATCGTTGTGCGTACCGCTGAACGCTCGGGTGGCGGCATGCGGATCGGTACGTCAACCGACGGTGGCGGCGAGATCTCCGTCGTGTTCGGTTCTCCTGGTCACCGCAGCGATCAGGAGCACTGAGCAGCACTCCATCGCAACCGAAATGTCGTGGCGGCAACCTGCCACAATTGGAGGCAGCAACAAAAAGGCGCCTCCTTCATGACGACAACCGTTCCCGTTTCGATCATCAATCCACCTGCCGGGTATCCGGCTGAATGGGAGCAGAGCGCTGTCCTGAAAGACGGTGGGACAGTGCGGATTCGCCCGATCGTTCCAGGCGACGCGCCGGCGCTGCAGACGTTTGTCAAGAACATGTCGACCGAGAGCAGCTATTTCCGGTTCTTCCGAGTCAAGCGTCAGCTTGAGCCAGAGGAGCTCGAGGAGTTCACGCATCTCGACTATGAGCAGCAGATGGCGTTCGCGGCCATCGTGGATGGCGAACTCGTGGGCGTCGGCAGGTACAACACCTCGGACTGTGAGGAGGGATTTGCTGAGGCCGCCTTCACCGTTGCCGACCACCTGCAGGGCAAGGGCATAGGCACTCTCCTTGTCTACAGGATCTCGGCATACGCCAGAACCCAGGACATACAGGGCTTCAGAGCGCACCTTCTTGCAGACAACCACGCGATGATGCGCGTGTTCCGCAATGCCGGTTTCGCGATGAAACGCGATGTCGACCAGGGCGTGTACATGGTTGAGATCGAGACCCAACAATCCGATGCGGTGATCGAGGCAGAGGGACGCGCCGAGCAGATCGCCATCGCTGCGTCCGTGATGCCACTCTTCTACCCGACTTCCATCGCCGTTATCGGCGCCAGTCGCAACAAGGCATCGATCGGCGGTCGACTGTTCAACAACATCATCAATGCCGACTTCAACGGACCCGTCTACCCGGTGAATCCGAAGGCCTCCGTGGTGCGCTCGATCCACTGCTACCCATCGGTGACCGACATTCCCGGTTCTGTCGACCTCGCCTTCATCGTCGTACCCGGCCGCTTCGTCAACGATGTTGTGCGTGAGTGCGCAGACAAGGGCGTCAGAGGCGTGGTTGTGATCTCCGCTGGCTTCTCCGAGGTGGGAGAGGCGGGTGCTGAGATGGAACGGGAGCTGCTCGACATCGTTCGCAATGCGGGTATGCGGATGGTGGGTCCCAACTGCATGGGACTGCAGAACACCGATCCGTCTGTGAGCCTTGACGGGCAGTTCGGACCCGTCATGCCCCGCGCAGGGAACGTGTCGATGTCCTCACAGAGTGGTGCACTCGGACTCGCGATTCTCGACTATGCAACGGAGCTCAACCTCGGCATCTCCACTTTCGTCTCCGTCGGGAACAAGGTGGATGTCGCGGGTAATGATCTCCTCCTCTTCTGGGAAGAGGATCCCAATACCGACGTGATCCTTCTGTACCTCGAGTCCTTCGGGAACCCGAGGCGGTTCTCCCGCATTGCTCGGCGTATTGCGAAGAAGAAGCCGATTGTTGCTGTGAAGTCGGGAAGGACATCGGCAGGTGCAAGGGCCGCGTCGAGCCACACCGGGTCGCTTGCGAGCCTCGATGTCGCCGTTGACGCGCTCTTCCGCCAGTCGGGTGTCATCAGGGTCTCAACCCTCGAAGAGCTGTTCGACGTGACTGCGCTGCTCGCCAATCAGCCTGTGCCGAAGGGTGACAGGGTTGCCGTGGTGACCAACGCGGGCGGTCCTGCGATCCTCGCCGTTGACGCCCTCGAGTCCCAGGGGTTGACCGTTCCGCAGCTCTCGGAGGAATTGCAGCAAGAGCTGCGGTCGTTCCTCTCGGATGAGGCAGCAGTCGCGAACCCGATCGATATGATCGCCGCAGCCGGCCCCGAACAGTACCGCAAGGCGATCGAGACGCTGCTTGGCAGCGACGAGGTCGATGCGTTGATAACGCTGTTCATCCCTGCTTCTGATCTGGGTGTCAAGGAGACCGCGACAGCGATCAGGGAGGCTGGCGAAGCCACGCCAGATGACAAGACCTTCCTCTGTGTGTACATGCAGTCCGGTGGTGCACCCACGGAACTCTCGAGTGCTGATGTTGGGTTCCCGACGTTCTCCTTCCCAGAGCGAGCTGCCAAGGCCCTGCGCAAGGCAACGACCTATGCCGAGTGGCTTGCGCGGCCAGAGGGGAAGTTCGTCGAATTCGAGGACGTGGACGTGGCCCGTGCCCGCTATGCCGTCGACAACATCGTCGATGGGATCGCTGCCGACGGCCCTGAGAGAGAAGAGGGCGTCTGGCTTGACCCGGATGCCGTCGACGTGCTGCTTGAGTCCTATGGCATTGCTATCCCGAGGGCGCAGGTTGTCGCGACCGTTGAAGAGGCGATCGCCTTCGGTGAGGACCTCGGTGGTCCGATCGTCCTCAAGGTCATCTCGCCATCAGCCGTCCACAAGTCCGACGTTGGAGGCGTGGCGCTCAACATGTCGGGGGCGGACGAGATCACTGCTGCCTTCGCACAGGTGACCGGTGCAGTCCCCGATCCTGAGGGCGTGCTCGTGCAGGAGTTCGTGTCCGGGGGACACGAGATCCTGATCGGCATGGTCGAGGATCCGACCTTCGGCCCCCTCATCGTCTTCGGACTCGGCGGTGTGTTTGTCGAACTCATCGGTGATGTGGCCTTCAGGATCCACCCCCTCACCGACATCGATGCGTCGGAGATGATCTCAGAGGTCAAGTCAGCGAAGCTGCTTGAGGGCTACAGGGGCGGAGAGGCCGGCGACATCGATGCTGTGATCGACACTCTGCTCCGTGTGTCTGCCCTCATCGAGGATGTCCCCGAGATCTTCGAGATGGACCTCAATCCGGTCAAAGTCGGCACGCCGGGCTCCGGTGTGCGTATCGTGGACGCACGTATCAAAGTGAGACCAACAACGGGAACGTGGATTCCCTCGAGGACGGACCTCCCGTCGCACATATAGGGAGCTGACATGCACGTCAGAGATCTGATGACAACTGATGTGGTTGCTGTTGCGCCAACCACATCAGTTCGTGATGCGGCACGGATGATGTTCCGTTACCGCGTCTCGGGTCTCCCTGTCGTCGACTCGGACGATCACGTGCTCGGGATCATCACCGAGGGCGACTTTCTCGCTCTGGAAGTGGAGAGGGCAACGACCGGCATCGTGCCGGAGCTCGTGCGCGACGTGATGTCCCACTCGGTCATGAGCGTTCCCGCCGACCTCGAGGTTCTCGAGGCCGCACGCTATATGCAGAGCAATGAGGTGAAGCGAGTCGTCGTTGTCGAGAACGCGAAGATGGTTGGAGTGCTGTCCCGGTTTGACATCGTTGCAGCGTTCACCCGACCGGATGATCTCATCGAGGATGAGATCAGGGAAGACCTGATCCGACGTGTGCTCTTTGTCGATCCCGCAACGGTCAACGTGACAGTCGCAAACGGAATCGTGCGATTCGTGGGGAGCATCGGGACAAGGACCGAGGCTCGTCTCATCGAGGAGCTTGCCCGCAGGCTCGACGGTGTCGTAGATGTCCAGAACGACCTCACGTGGCGGCTCGACGACACAGAGGCAGTCGGACCCGTCAGTGGCTGAGGGCGCAGACGGGATACACATCGCTACCGCGTCCGGCGGTACAGGCGAACCGGACGCTCTGTTCGTCCACGCGACCGGCTTTTGCAAGGAGATGTGGGGCCCGGTGATCGCTGAGATGGCCACCGATCCCTTCTCCTGGATCGCGATGGACGCGAGGGGTCATGGAGACAGCTCTACCGGTCCGTTCCCGCATCACTGGGACATCCTCGGCAGCGATGTGCTCGGAGTGCTCGGGGGTAGGACCGGCGTGGTCGGGATCGGCCATTCCATGGGTGGTGCCGCTGTGGCGCGAGCTACGGTGGCAAGGCCGGGGGCATTCCGACATCTCGTCCTCATCGAACCCATCATCTTCCCCGTATCGGGTCGGCTCGAGCACGGCCCCATGTCCGCCGTGGCAAGGAAACGTCGCCACACGTTCGAGTCGAGGGCAGCAGCCAAGGAGCGGTTCCGAAGGGGGCCCTTTTCGGAGTGGACGGAGGACGCCCTCGACGCATACCTCGACGGCGGATTCAGCCAGACAGACGACGGATTCGAGCTGAAATGCACGCCTGAGGTGGAAGCAGACTTCTTCGCCGAGGGGATGAGCCATGACACCTGGGACATCGTGGACTCGATCGATGTGCCTGTCACCCTCATTGCTGCGGACGGTTCGACCACGCATCGAGAGCCCCTTCTCAGCGCTCTCGCCGCCCAGTTCCGGCAGGTCGAAGTTGTTGTCCTCGAAGATGCCACTCACTTCGTGCCGATGGAGGATCCGGGGAGAATCGGCCAACTCATCGATGAAGTGATGGCTCTACCATCCCCGTGATGTTCCTGCTCAATCCCGAAGAGATCTCCGAACTCCAACACCTGCTGGCCGGCCAGTCAGGGTGCCGAACAGCGTCGATCGACATAGCGTTCGACCCGTTCGACTTCGCTCGCACCGGCGCGAACCTCGTCGATCGGGCGGTTGCATACTCGATGCCGAACGGAGATCGTCTCGTAGGACTGGGAACGGCTTGGCGCGCATCATCGACCGGGTCTGACCGGTTCGTCGAGATACGTGACACACTCGAGGCGATCGGGAGGCCGGATCTCAAGGCGTTCGTCGGATTCTCGTTCCTCCCGGATGGGCCACGGTCCGATGTGTGGGACGGGTACGACCCGGCAGAGGTCTTTCTGCCGAGAATCACCATCGAGAGCTTCGGAGGCGACAGCAAGCTGACCGTGATCGTGCCCGCCGGTGACGATCCGGGCCCAACAATGGAACTGCTTGCTTCGATGAAGCATCCCGAGTGGCAGTCCGTGGTCGACCTTGGGGATCACGCAATCGAGTCTCATCCACCGGTGACCGAATGGGCCGATTCCGTCGCGGACGCGATAGCGACAATCGAAAGGGGCGATCTCGACAAGGTGGTCCTTGCTCGGTCGGTGACGGTCCGGTCGACGAAGCCGGTCGAGATCCTTCGTGTCTTCCGAGAACTCGCCACGACATATCCGCAGTGCTACAACTTCGCGTGGAAGTCCGGTGATGCCGTGTTCATGGGTGCAAGTCCCGAGTTGCTCGCCGATGTCAGGGGACGCAAGCTCCGATCGAATCCCCTTGCCGGTTCGGCGCCCCGGGGTGAGGGTGAGGAGGACGACAGGCTGCTTGCGAAGAGACTGATGGCTTCTTCCAAGGACCGCAGGGAGCACGCGCTCGTCGTCGATGATCTTGCCGAGAGGCTTGCACCACTCACCGTCACCCTCGATGTCCCCGATGCACCCGGACTCAAACAGATGGCAACCGTGCAGCATCTCTCCACAGGAATCGAAGGAGAGCTTGTCGATGGCGTCGGCATCCTTGATGTGATCGAGGCAACACACCCAACCCCTGCCGTCGGTGGTGTCGAGCGGCGAGCCGCCGTCGACTACATCAACGGGGCCGAGGCGATCGACCGCGGCTGGTACAGCGGGGGTGTTGGTTGGGTGAACGGCTCGGGTGAGGGTGCCATCTGCATCGCACTTCGGTGTGGGTTGATCAGGGAAGACACGACACATCTCTACGCAGGCGCCGGCATCGTCGCCGACTCCCAACCCGAAGCGGAAGTCATCGAGACGAGGCTGAAGCTGCTGCCACTGCTGAACGTCCTGACGAAGAATTGATTCTTGGGACGTAGTACTTCGTACTACTGCCTCTCATCAGTCGCCCTTCACAATTCTGCGCATTCGATGCATGATGGGAGGGACGAGCGAAAGGATTTCTCCCATGAGTCACGACAGTGGGTTCCGTCGCAACGATCATGATTCGACCCACATGCCACGTCTTCGACAGCAGAAGCGCTCCAAGGCGTCGCGAGCGTACGAAGAGCGTTTGAAGAGACGCCACAAGGATCACGAAGAGGAGAGGCTCGCGGCTCAGGAGACTGTTCAGACCGCGGAGTAGTCGCCACCTGCACGAACCGCACCGCGGATTGAGCGGTGATGGTTCACGTTCTCGGCGCGGTCTGTGTGCACTTCGATGATCTCCGGTCCCACGATGGGCGCAGAAACTGCCGCGACATACTCGTCGAGGGTTCTGATGCGCCGCGCGGTGAGACCCATTGCTTCGGCGACCGAAACCAACGCGAGGCCGTGAGGTGTGCCCCAGTGTCGCTCGAATGGGACTCTGTCAACGATCTCACTTCTTGCTTGGAGGAGGAATGAGAAGATGCCCCCACCATCGTTGTTGACCACGACGATGCGCAGCGGAGCTCCGATCCGGGCCACCTCGGACAGTGCCGTTGCGTCGTGCAGGGCAGCGACATCTCCGAGCAGCAGGGTCACCGGGGTGCCCGAGAGTGCCGCACCGAGCGAAGAGGAGATCGTTCCGTCGATCCCGTTGACACCGCGATTGGCGAGCACCGCGATGTCAGAACGTGGCGTCGCGAACGTGTCGACATCCCTGATCGGCATCGACGATCCGAGATAGATGACTTCCCCGGAGCGCGCCGAGGCAGTGAGCGATCGAGCCAACTCGGGCTCGTTGGGGAAGGCGAGTTCATCGAGCGCTTCGGACACTGTTTCGCCAACGGTTGCATCCATGGCCAGCCATCGCTCCAGGTACCCATTCGTGCTCGTTTCGGGACGTGCGGGCGCATTCGCGGTGAGGAATGCTGTTGGATCACTGTCGATGATGGCGCTTGCGCTGCCCAGCGGGTCCCTCAGGCGGGACTTGTTCACGAGGATCTGCTCGACCCCTGATCTCTCGAGCCATGTCCAGATCGACTTCGATGTGGGGATCGGGCCGATCCTGAGCACAATGTCCGGTGCCGCATCGGTGAACATGTCGGTGCTCGATGCGAGCAGGTCGCCGTTCATCACGGTGTTCGGTCCGGTGACCCAACACTGAGGGTCAGCGATGATCGGTGCGTGAAGGGCTCTTGCCACCGAGTTGAGTGCCTGCCCGAAGCCATGCTGCTGTTGACCGCTGGCAACGATGAGCACGTCTCTGCCGACGAGGGCGTCGATCAGGTCACCGTGTCGGTCCTCTGCAGGGAGTGGTGCCTCCCAGGCGATCGGTTCGGGTACCGATGCGAGTTCGTCCGGGAGCAAGGGTTCATCGAACGCGACATTCGCGTGTACGGCACCCGCAGGGGCGAAAGAAGCAAAGGTTGCCAGGACCCGACCATCGGATCTGGCATTCCCACTCCTGACGTCGAGGTCGGCGAACGACTTCACATGGCCACCGAACAGGTTGATCTGATCCATTGTCTGTGGGGCGCCGGTGCCTCTCAGGTTGGCCGGACGGTCAGCGGTGAGAACGATGAGTGGGGAGGCTGATTGGTTCGCCTCGATGACCGAAGGGAAGTAGTGGGTAGCTGCCGAGCCAGAGGTGCACACCACTGCTGCCGGACGACCGGTGGCCTTTCCGTACCCCAGCGCAACAAAGCCACCAGAGCGTTCGTCCCTGATCGAGATGTCGCGGATGCGGGGTTCACGGATGAGTGCCAGAGTCAGCGGTGTGTTGCGTGACCCGGGGGAGACGAACACGGTATCAACACCCGCATCAGCGAGACCTGCCACGAGGTCTGCGCAGTAGCGATGCGTGGTGTCTGCTGTGGTCACCGAATCAGCCTAGAAGACCAAGGCCAGTGAGAGCAGCAGGGCCACGAAGAGCTGCAGTTGGGCCGTGCCCTTGAGGACTCCGATGAGAGGCGGTCCCTCGGTCTCGGTGAAGATCGTCTTGACCAGAGGTATGCCCAGGGGTGCGACGATCAGCGTGATGAGCGCCATCGGGGGGAACCAGCCGACCGCTGTGCTGAAGATGATCCACCCGAACGACGATGCCACCGTCGCGGCGAAGAGACGACGTGCCCATCTCCGTCCGATGACCACGGCCAGCGTGCGTTTTCCAGCCTCACGATCCGTGTCGATGTCGCGGATGTTGTTCGCTTCGAGGATCGCCGCTGCAAGGAATCCCATGACGACACCGCCGGCCCACGCTGAGGCGGGCACAGGGCTTCCGAACACGAACCGGGTTCCGACGGTGATTACCAGGCCGAAGAAGACGAACACGAAGAGTTCGCCGAGGCCGTAGTAGCCATACGGGATGGGGCCGTTCGTGTAGCCGAGCGCCGCGAGGATCGAGATGATGCCGATCACGAGGATGGGCCATCCGGCGTACCAGATGAGATAGAGGCCCGCCAAGGCGGCGAGGCCGAAGGCAACGGCGATACCGCGCTTCATGTCGTGCGTCGTGATGATGCCGCTGGCAACTGCCCTTTGCGGGCCGATACGCGTGTGCGAATCGGCACCCCTGAGCGCGTCAGCGAGATCGTTTGCAAAATTGACGCCGATCTGGATGGCGAGCACGGCGAACAGGACGACGAGGAAGGGAAGGACCGCAAAGACCCCGTCGTGCCACGCAATCGCCGTACCGACCAGTACGGGAGCTACTCCCGCAGGAAGCGTCGCAGGCCGCGCCGCCATCACCCATGGATTCGGAGCCTGTGTCATCTTCTAGAACTGCCAGGGGAAGTTGGAGTAGTCCGGGTCCCGCTTCTCGAGGAAGGCGTCCCGTCCCTCCTGCGCCTCGTCAGTGCCATACGCGAGCCTTGTCGCCTCACCTGCGAAGAGCTGTTGACCCACGAGGCCATCGTCGGGCAGGTTGAAGGCGTACTTCAGCATCTTCTGGGCGGTTGGACTCTTGGCTGTTATCTCGGCAGCCCACTCCAGGGCCGTCGCCTCGAGTTCCGCGTGAGGTACGACGGCGTTGACCATGCCCATGTCGAAGGCGTCCTGGGCCGAGTAATCGCGCCCCAGGAAGAAGATCTCTCGTGCACGCTTCTGGCCGACCTGTCTGGCGAGCAGTGCGGATCCGTAACCGCCGTCGAAGCTGGCAACGTCGGCGTCGGTCTGTTTGAACACGGCGTGTTCCGCCGATGCAATCGTGAGATCGCACACGACATGGAGGCTGTGACCCCCACCAACGGCCCATCCGGGGACAACGGCAATGACCACTTTCGGCATGAACCTGATGAGGCGCTGGACTTCCAGGATGTGGAGTCGGCCAAGCTTGGCGGGGTCGATGCCCTCTGCACCCTCGTACTTGTAGCCGTCCCTGCCGCGGATCCGTTGGTCACCGCCCGAACAGAACGCCCATCCGCCGTCCTTGGGGGAGGGTCCGTTTCCGGTGAGCAGGACGCAACCGACATCCGCGGTCATCCGCGCGTGATCGAGAACTCTGTAGAGCTCGTCCACTGTGTGTGGTCGGAAGGCATTGCGCACCTCGGGCCGGTTGAACGCAATGCGCACGGCACCCACGTCCTTCGCCCTGTGGTAGGTGATGTCGGTGAGTTCGATGCCTGCAACAGGCTCCCACGCCGACGGGTCGAAGATGTCAGAAACCACGGTTCCTCCATTGGATGCTTGCCCGGCGATACTGTAGTGACCGATGACAGCCGACACTC
>CBETWC010000002.1:0-18203 GCA_965539925.1 uncultured bacterium | reverse complement strand
ACCACTTCTTCACACCCTCGGTGACGACGATCGGGTCTCCGAGCGTTCTCTGTGGCGTCTCCTGATTCTCCATACGAGCTCCTTATGAATCCAATGACCTAGCGCTCGCCTACGCCGAGCTTCTTCTCAATGCGGAGGCTGATGCGCGAGAACGTGAAAGTGAACATCCAATACACCATGGCTGCAAAGATCAGCGTCACCGTGATCGATCCCTTGAAGAGGAACGGGTTCGACTGGGCGGGGATGATCGACCGTGCAATGTGCAGGAAGTCGAAGAGGCCGACGATCGTGACCAGCGACGTGTCCTTGAACAGGGCGATGACCTGACCGACGAGTGCGGGAATCACAGCTCGCAAAGCCTGGGGCAGTGTGATGAACACGGTCATCTGCAGCGTTGACATGCCAAGCGCCTTCGCCGCCTCGTTCTGCCCCTTCGGAATGGACTGAAGGCCACCGCGGACATTCTCAGCCAGATACGCCGCCGAGAAGAAGGTCATAGCCCCAAGTGCCTTCATCACACCGGTGAGCGTGATGTTGTCCGGTACGGCGACCGGGAGCATGATGAACGCGACCAGCAGCCAAGTGATCAGCGGCACGCCACGGACGAATTCGATGTATGCCGTCGACAGCAGCCTGAATAGCGGCATCGTCGATGTACGGCCGAGGGCCATCAACACGCCAATCGGGAACGACAACACGATCGAGGTGACTGCAAGCACCAGGGTCAGCATCAAACCTCCGAGGAAGGAGTCCCTCGGTGTATCGATACCCGAGTCGTTGAGTACCAGCCACGTGGTCAGGACGATGATGAGCACTGTCACCAGCCATGTGTACTGCAACGATCGTTGTCCGGAGCCCTCACCACCGAATGTTGGAGCGAGAAGGGCGAACAAGGCAATGGCGAGCAGGATGAATCTGAATACGAAATCCATTGGGAACAGGAATGACACCGCGGCGAGGAGGAGTAGTGCAGCCCCGATGACGCGACCAATGTCGCTCTTTGCATTCTTCCCCACGAACGTCAGGATGAACCATCCTGCAGTGGCGGATACTGCGAATATCGGCAGGTAGAAGCTCACACCGCGTCCCACGTCGACCTGTGGGGCACGGAGCAGAACGAGCACGATGAACGGGAAGCTGAAGGCCCACGTTCCGATCAGCACGGACTGGACTCGCCCGGCATCTCGCTCGCCCATGATCAGCTTGGTGACGAGGTACACAGCGATGGCAACGAAGAAGAGGATCGTCCACGGGACACGTGTCGTCATCGCGATCGCCTGATGCACGATTATCTGCCCGGTCTCCGTCTTCTCTGGCCAAGGGACCTCGATCGTCCATAGAACGATGATGACAACGCCGAACAGGGCTGTGACGACACCCAGAATGGGGATGAGCGGCTCCTTCGTGCGTTCTCCCATGCGTGTCCGCAGAGCCCAGCCAACTGCCAGGAGGAGAGCTCCCCCCACGATCCACGCCAGTTTGGCTGTTGAGGACCACGGACTCAGCAATGCTGCGAAGACGAATGCCCCTCCAACTGCCATGGCAGTTCTGCCGACGTTGCGCGGCTCAGCCTTGCCGCCGATCTTCCACACCGCGAATGTCATTGCCAGAAGCACTATCACGATGCCTACGGAGACCCACACACGCCACATCGACTCGCCTGGGTAGGCCAGCACCATCATCAGTTTCATGTTGAACGTGACTGCATCCCAGCGGCGGGTTTCGTCAAAGGCCCACCCGAGCAGGCCCTTGACGGCGAAAATCACCAAGAGGATCGCCAGGACGCTCATCACGCCGCTCATCGCTGTCTGGAACAGGTTCTTCCTCAACCAGACGACAGGTCCGTGCGGTGGCGGTTCTGGTGCCAATTCAAGTTCTGGGGATGTCATCATCTCAGCCATCTCAACGCTCCACCAGCATCATCTTGCGGTTGTAGTAGTTCACGATCGCAGAAATCGAGAGGCTCACTGTCATGAAGAACGCCATCCATACGATCACGACGGGTAGCGACTGACCACTCTGGTTCATGATCGTGGTGCCAACCGCAACGATGTCGGCATACGCGACAGCCAGGCCCAGAGACGTGTTCTTTGCGAGGTTCAAGTACTGATTGCCCATCGGAGGCAGGATGATCCGGAATGCCTGCGGGAGGATGACCATTCGCAGCAACTGGCCTCGGGTCAGACCAACCGCCATTGCAGCCTCGGTCTGGCCCTTCGGGACTGCTTGGATTCCGCCGCGAACGATCTCGGCGATGAACGCTGCGGTATAGAGCGTGACGCCGGTCCAAAGGGCGAAGAACGGAATCGTGAGCACCATGCCGGTGGTCCCGTACTGGGCGATTCCGGCACCTCGGAGTTCCACAACCGGACGCTCGAACACGAGAGGACCGCCGGATCGAACACCCTCGATGACGGTGTTGTAGTTGTCCGTTGAGAAGGACATCGAGAGCCAGCCGAAGAAGTTGCCGATACCGGTACGGAACAGCTCGGCGATCGACATCACCTCACCGGTCGTTGCCTCCATCTCGAAGGCGCCGACGGTGAGTACGACAATCGCTACGAGGATGCCTGACACTCCGGCAAAGATGACACGGAACCAGTCGTCGTCGGTCATCTTCCCGAACCCGGCAGGTGTCCGACGCGACTCGAAGAAGTTCCTGATCCACCACGCTGCGGATGCAACTGCCACGACCGCGACCACTGCAGGGATAAGGAACGCAGGCATTCCATCGACTACCGATTCGATCGCTGCGAACACGGACTGCATGAACCCGAGGATCGGCCATGCAAACCAGCCGACGACAGCGAAGAGCAGAACGGTTCCCAACCAATACCGACCACCGTGACCGGGCTGTCCGGTGTCCTCCTGATGCTTCTTGCGCTTGTGGGCGATGAACCGACCAAGAATGATGCCTGCCACCACAAACACGAGCCACGGCCAGAACCCACCGTCGGGGAAGATCCAAACGAAGCCGAAGCCCTTGTTCGAAGCCTTGAAAATGTATGTGCCAACGTCGTCTGCTGTCAGCTGAGGAAGCGAGATGGCAAGCGCTGACCAGAAGAAGATCTGGACGAGGAGCGGGACGTTCCTGATCGTCTCGATGTAGACAGTCGAGATCTTGTTGACGATCCAGTTGCTCGAGAGTCGACCGATGCCGATGAGCGTCCCCAGGATCGTTGCTGCGAAGATGCCCGAGATTGCGACACGGAAGGTATTGACGATGCCAACGAGCAGCGCACGGGCACCGCTGTTCGGGTTCGTGTCAATGCCCTCACGGATCTGAACACCCGTCGGATTGGACAGCCACTCCCATCCGAAGGAGATGTCTGACTTCTCGAAATTGGTCAACGCGGTCGACGCAAGGATGTAGAACAGACCAAGAACCATGAAGAGCGCAAAGACCTGCGCAGCCCACTTGAGAACCGTGGCATTCCGCCACAGTGGTGTCTTCGTCTGGTGATGGACCTCTACGGTCACACAACGCCTTCCGCTCTCCGTGTCGGGCACCATAGCTGCGGCCGCCGCAGCTTTGCTTGGATTACGCGGGATTTCTGGCGGGGAGCTTGGCTGCGCCAAGCGGGGGAGAGCTGGCTGCGCCAGCGGCAGAGAGCCTGGCTACGCCAGGCGGAGGAGAGCTGAGCTTCGCTCAGCGCATGAGAGCTTGGCTGCGCCAAGCGGAAGAGAGCTGGCTGCGCCAGCGGGGGAGAGCTGCCTGCCGGCAGCGCGTGAGAGCTTGGCTGCGCCAAGCGGATGAGAGATCTGGAGCTACGCCCAGATCGGAGGAGAGATTCGAGCTCCGCCCGAATCGCAAGCACGTGCTGGCGCTGAGCGAAGCTCAGCTCTCTTCCGCTGGCGTAGCCAGCTCTCCGCCGATGCGACGCAGTCGTATCTCTCTACCGATTCGGACACAGGACGAATCTCTCCGCGACAGATCGCCAGAGAGCTGCAGGTGAGTTCCCGGATCCCTTCCATCGATGCGGCCGTCGTGATATCTCTACGTCGTGCGATCTCTTGAACGCCTCGACGTATGGAAACGGTCCTTGCAGCTGGCTCGATCCAGTTATGAGATTGCAGACGCGCTGCCGGATTACGAGAAGTACGGACTGGCTTCGCAGATCCGGCGTTCTGCGACCTCGCTACCGAGCAACATCGCGGAGGGATCAGGTCGGCGAACGGACAAGGAGTACGCACGGTTTGTCAACATCGCTCACGGATCCGCGCTCGAGCTTGAGACCCAACTCCGGTTGGTCATGGAACTCGGCTTCGTTGTCGGGGCCGAGATCAAGAAGGCGAGGGGCGAAGCGCTCGGTGTTCGCCGAATGCTCCAGTCCCTCCACGATTCCCTCCGCCGCTGAGCGAATCTCAGCCCTCTTGCGATGTGGGCGGAGCACACATCTCTCCTCCGATGCGACGCAGTCGTATCTCTCCTCCGCTGGCGTAGCCAGCTCTCCGCCGATGCGACGCAGTCGTATCTCTCCTCCGCTGGCGTAGCCAGCTCTCCGCCGATGCGACGCAGTCGTATCTCTCTTCCGCCAACGCAAAGAAGGGGCACCCGAGGGTGCCCCTTCCAAGCGTTAGCTTCTCGCGTTAGCGAGCCGGTGGTGCGTAAATCAACCCACCATCGAACCACTGCATGTTGAACGAGCCTTCACGCTGGAGGTTCAGAGGACCGGTCAGGTTACGTTCGAAGATCTCTCCGTAGTTACCGACCTGCTTGATTACCTGCAGGAACGCATCGGCGTTCAGACCCATTGCGGTCTGAAGTTCACCTTCGCCACCGAAGAGGCGCTTGAGTTCAGGCGTCTTCTCCATGTTGTCACCAACGTTGGCAGAGGTCACACCCTGCTCGTCGGCGATGAACGTTGCGAAGACAACCCACTGCACGATGTCCATCCACTCGTCATCGTTCTGACGAACGACAGGACCAAGTGGCTCCTTGGAGATCGGTGATGCTGGGAAGATGATCCAGGCGTCTGCGCCTTCTTCGTTGTTCTGGATGGCTGCGGAACGCTCACCGAAGAGACCGGAACCGTCGGTGGTGACAATGTCACACGAACCGGCACGGAACTTCTCCATCGCCTCGGGGAATGCTTCGACGGTCTCGAGCGTGATCTTCACGCCATTGACCTCGGCACCCTCAGTGATGTTCTTCTCGGTGGTCGTACCTGCGTTGGTGCAAACCGTTGCGCCTTCAATGTCGGCAAGCGTGCTGCCGTCGTTGATGGAAGGCAGGTTCGCCGGGTTCGCCATCAGCTGCTGGCCGTCGTAGTACGTCGTTGCGACGAACTGCATACCAATGTCAGCATCACGGCTCTGGGTCCAGGTCGTGTTCCTGATGAGAACGTCGACTGCGTTGTTCTTGAGAGCCTCGAACCGCTCTGCGGCAGTGAGGTCCTTGAACTGAACAGCGTTCGCATCACCGAGAACCGCAGCAGCAACTGCGCGGCAGTAATCCGCGTCGAAGCCGGTTGCGTTACCTTCGGAATCAGTCTCTGAGAAACCAATTGCAGATCCAGAAATACCACAGATGAGCTCTCCACGAGCCTGCACTACTTCAAGGGTGCTTCCACCGGTTGCTTCTTGACCTGATCCGTCGCCTTCGGCAACGGTGGTCGTTGTGTCGCCGTCTGCATCGCCGCCACCGCAAGCTGCGGCTACGAGTGCGAGAACGGCAAAGAGCACGGCAAGTCTCTTAAGCATGCTGGAACTTCTCCTCTGTTTTGCTTGTTTGAATCACGCGGCGAGGGGTCTCGCCGCCTTCGATCAGGGACCGAATGAGTGCAACCTAGCCACATCTCGTCTCTGGTCGCAACCGTTGGGCGTGAAATCACCGCCGGTCGCCGTGCATGTACACTCCTGATCGATGCAGCAAACTGGAGGAGCGTCATGCCCGCGTCGGTGATTCTGGGTGCCCAATGGGGCGACGAAGGCAAGGGCAAGATCACGGATCTTCTGTCGGAGAAGGCCGATATCGTGGTCCGATATCAGGGGGGGAACAATGCCGGCCACACGATCGTCACCAGTACCCAGAAGTTCGCTCTGAGCCTCATTCCCTCCGGCGTGCTCTATCCGACGGTAACGCCGGTGATCGGCAACGGCGTAGTTGTTGACCCGAAGTGGTTCTTCGAAGAGATGGAGACGCTGAAACGGAAAGGCATCGATCCCTCGCGGGTCAAGATCTCCAACAATGCTCACCTCATCATGCCCTACCACCGGAAACTCGACGCGGTGATCGAGCGCTACCTCGGCAATTCGATGATCGGCACGACGAAGCGCGGTATCGGACCTGCCTACACGGACAAGTATTCGCGAAGCGGTATCCGCGTCCAGGACCTCTTCGACGAGAAGATCTTCCGCGAGAAACTCGAGACGGTGCTCAAGACGAAGAACCTGCTACTCGTCAAGGTGTACAACCAGCTTCCTCTCGACCTCGAAGAGATCGCCGACGAGTACCTCGGTTATGCCGAACGCCTCGAACCCTACGTAACCGATACCTCGCTCCTTGTCTGGGAAGCCTTGAACGAAGGGAAGAAGGTCCTGTTCGAGGGAGGCCAGGGAACGCTCCTCGACATCGACCACGGCACCTATCCCTTTGTGACCTCGTCGAACCCAACCGCCGGGGGCGCGCCTGTTGGCATCGGCATCGGGCCGAAGATGATCGACGATGTCATCGGGGTCGCGAAGGCCTACATCAGCCGAGTCGGCACGGGCCCATTCCCTACGGAGCAGATCAACGAGATCGGCGACCGCATGATCGACATCGGTGGCGAGTACGGCGTCGTGACGGGCAGGCGGAGGCGATGCGGATGGCTTGACGCAGTAGCCCTGCGCTACGCGGCCAGGGTGAATGGCCTCACAGAGATCGCTCTGACGAAGCTCGATGTGCTCTCCCACTTTGACTCGATCAAGATCGCGACCGCCTACGAAGCTGAGGGCGAGACGTTCACCGAGATGCCCCGACAGCAACGTGTCCTATATAGGTGCACTCCGGTGTACGAGGAGCACGAGGGATGGGGTGACGACATCTCCGGCGTAACGGCTTACGAGGACCTCCCACAACTCGCGAGGGACTACGTCGAGCGAATCGAGGAACTTGCGGGTGTACCGATCAAGACCGTATCTGTTGGGCCGGGCCGCAAGGCCACGCTGACGAAGGGCTGATCAACATGAGGGTCCTTCTTCTTGGTGGAGGCGGCAGGGAACACGCCATTGGGTGGAAGCTCGCCCAAAGCCCGATGCTCGACCGGCTCATCTCCTGTCCGGGGAACCCAGGGCTCGCGACGCTCGGTGATATCGTCTCCGACGTCGATCCCAACGATGGCGCTGCCGTCGCCACTCTCTGCCATGACCGCGATGTCGATCTCGTCGTCGTCGGACCCGAGTCACCACTTGCCGCTGGCGTCGCGGATGCGCTCCTTGCCGAACGAATCCCTGTGTTCGGTCCCGTACAAGCAGCGGCGCGGCTCGAATCATCGAAGTCCTTCGCCAAGGAGATCATGGCGGCTGCCCATGTACCCACTGCCCGGTCCGCGACGTTCACCGACCGCGAGGCTGCGGTCATCCATCTTGAGGAGTCGACCGGCCCGTACGTCGTCAAGGCAGACGGTCTTGCCGCTGGCAAGGGTGTCCTCGTGACCGAGTCTCTCGAAGCCGCTATCGACTGGGTCGACGAATGTCTCGAGGGGAAGTTCGGCGTCGCTGGGTCCGCGGTCGTCATCGAGGACCACCTCGCCGGCGATGAGGTGTCCGTCTTCTACATCTGTTCCGGTGGCGAGGCCATTCCGCTACAGCCTGCTCGCGACTACAAGCGACTCCTCGATGGAGACAAAGGACCGAACACAGGCGGCATGGGGTGCTTCTCGCCGGTCGAGGACATCGACGACGATCTCGTCGGCTGGACGACCGTCACCGTGGCCCTCCCGACTCTCGCCGAACTGGCGTCGCGGGGCATCGACTACACGGGATTCCTGTACGTGGGGTTGATGCTCACATCGGACGGCCCCAAGGTCCTCGAATTCAACTGCCGCCTTGGCGATCCCGAGACTGAAGTCCTCATGCCGCGGCTCACGTCCGATCTTCTCGGCGTGCTCAAGGCCGCGGCGAACGAGGGCCTCACCGACCAGATGGTCACGTGGTCAGATCGAGCAGCGGTGGATGTCGTGCTCGCTGCTCCCGGCTACCCGGCGTCGCCCGTCACGGGCCTCACGATTTCGGGTCTCGAACCGCTCGAAGACGTCCTTGTCTTCCATGCGGGCACACGCAGTACAGACGGACAGCTCGTCAGCTCAGGCGGCCGCGTCCTCAATGTCGTTGGTCTGGGAGACAGCATCTCCGAGGCAAGGGAGAACGCTTACGCTGCAGCACACCACATCAGTTTCAAGGGAAAGCAGTTCCGCACCGACATTGCTGCGGACGAGAAAGGGATGCCGGAATGAAGGTCGCGATCCTGATGGGATCTGAGAAGGACATGCCGAAGATGGAGGCATGTGGCGAGGTACTCGATGAGTTCGACATCGAGTACGAGACCCATGTCATGTCAGCACATCGCACGCCCGACAAGGTTGCTGACTTCGTCTCATCTGCTCGGAGCAACGGATTCGGTGTGATCATCTGTGGCGCAGGCAAAGCGGCACACCTCGCTGGTGCGGCCGCTGCGCACTCCACTCTTCCCATCATCGGGATCCCGATCGCTGCAGGCGGCCTCGGTGGAGTCGACGCCCTCTACGCGACGGTCCAAATGCCCACCGGCATCCCTGTGGCGACAGTGGCGATCGACTCGGCAGCCAACGCTGGCTACCTCGCGGCGTCGATCCTGTCGATAGCCGACGACGACCTGGCATCCAGGTTGGCTGCGTATCGGGAGAGCTTGAAGGGATGATCGAGCGGTACTCAACCCCGGAGATGACCGCAGTCTGGTCAGAGGCACGCAAGCTCGCCGTTTGGCGCGAAGTCGAGATCCTCGTCGTCGAAGCCTGGGCACAGCTCGGCGTCGCTCCACAGGAGGCTGCCACTTCCGCCGGGAAGGCTCCTGAGGTCGATCCCGTCGCATGGAAGGAGCGCGAGGCAATCACCAATCATGACGTCGCCGCGTTCGTTGATCTGCTCGCGGAGTCTGTCTCTGATGGCGGCGAATGGATCCACTACGGACTGACCTCATCCGACGTACTCGACACAACCTCGGGAGTCCTCCTGAAGCAGTCGGGTGAACTCCTCCTGGAAGCTGTTGCTGACCTCTTCGACACGGTCAAGGGGAAGGCCTTCGAGTATCGCGACACTCCAATGATCGGTCGCACGCACGGCATCTGGGCGGAGCCGACCTCGTTCGGATTGAAGCTGGCCAACTGGACGTTCGAGGTTGAGCGCGATCACGAACGGCTCGTCGATGCTGTCAACGGAGTCTCGTACGGCAAGATCTCGGGTGCCGTCGGCACGTATGCCCACACGCCACCCGATGTCGAGGAGTACGTGTGCCGGCGGCTCGGACTGAATGTCGAACCGGCGTCGACTCAGGTGATCCCCCGGGACCGGCATGCCCACTTCCTCTCTGTGCTGGCACTGATCGGTTCCACGATCGAGCGGTTCGCCACCGAGATCAGACACCTCCAAAGATCCGAAGTTGGCGAGGTAAGAGAGTCGTTCAGGAAGGGTCAGAAGGGCTCATCGGCGATGCCTCACAAACGCAACCCGATCGCCTCGGAGAACCTCACCGGCGTCTCCCGCTTGCTGCGCGGCTACGCGTCCGCCGGGCTTGAGAACGTCGCCCTCTGGCACGAGCGCGACATCTCTCACTCCTCTGTCGAGAGGGTTGCTCTTCCGGACGCCACCATCATCCTTCATTACGCCCTTCGCAGGATGCAGCGCCTGATCGAGAACCTGGTCGTCGACGAGGAGCGGATGCTCTCCAATCTCGACTCGACAAAGGGCCTCGTGTACTCCCAGGCTGTCCTTCTTGAACTCATCGACACAGGCCTCACCCGTGACGAGGCCTACCGCATCGTCCAGCGCAACGCCATGAAGACGTGGGACGGTTCCGGAACCCTCCACGAGCACCTACTCGCCGACCCCGACGTGCTCCTCGACGCCGAAGTCCTCGCCGCCTGCTTCACCCCCACACGAGCCCTCCGCAACACCTCAGTCGTCTTCGACCGCCTCACGTCAATCACCCTCTAACACTGCGAACCCAGGGATCGTGACGTTTGGTCAGGGTTGGTTCTGCATGTGGAGGGCGAGGGCGGTGACGCGGGCGTCGAGGAAGTCGCGGATGGGGCCTTCCACGTTGTTTTCGTCGAGGGATTGGGCGAAGCATCGCAACCACTCGCTCACCTCATGGGCTCCGATCGGGAATGGGTCGTGGCGCATCTTCATCCGGGGATGACCTCGCTCAGGCGTGTAGAGCGCGGGACCACCGGACCACTCCACGAGATAGGCGAACAGCTTGTCGCGTGACACAGCATCGTCGTTGGGGAGCATTGCTCGTAGGCGAGGAGCATCGGCATTGATGATGTCGTAGAACCGATCGACGATCGACCGAATCGGCTCCTCCCCGCCGAGCGCCTCAAACGGCGTGGCGAAGTCACCCCACTGTTGATTCGTGACCTCCATTGGGCGGCAGGCTACAGAATTGAGATCGCCTGTGCCCGCTACCATCGCCACCGTGACGGGCATGCAGCACCTCGGTTCGGGCAAGGTACGGGAGATCTTCCGAGTTGACGGCGAAAGATTGCTCATCGTTGCATCCGATCGCATCTCTGCATTCGACGTGGTTCTCTCAGAGGACATCCCCCACAAGGGTCAAGTACTGACCGGCGTTTCGATCCACTGGTTCGACATCCTCGACACCCCGCATCACCTCATCTCAGCGGATACCTCCACCATGGGATTCCTCTCCCCCGAACAGCGCACTGAATACGCAGGCAGGGCAATGCTTGTCCATGCTGCCGAGGTCGTCCCGATGGAGTGCGTCGTGCGCGGCTACCTGTACGGATCGTCGTGGAAGGAGTACGCGGCAGGCGGAGGCCCCACGACCGAGCATCTCCCCGATGGTCTCGATATGGCATCCAAGCTTCCCGAGCCCATCTTCACCCCTGCCACGAAGGCGGAGAGCGGCCACGACGAAAACCTCACCGAGGCCGAGTCACGGGCATTCGTGGGCAATGACCTGTACGAAGAACTCAAGGCGCGCAGCATCAGCATCTACCTCAAAGGTGCCGCATACGCAGCAGAGCGAGGCATCGTCCTCGCCGATACGAAGTTCGAATTCGGCAAGGTTGGGGACGAGATCATCCTGATCGACGAGGTGCTCACCCCGGACTCGTCGCGCTACTGGCCAGCGGATGCTTGGGCTCCCGGCGCCACCATGCCTTCCTTTGACAAGCAGCCGGTACGCGACTGGCTCGAGGAACAGGACGGCTGGGACAAGACGCCACCGGCACCAACGATGCCCGCGACCGTCATCCAGGAAACCTCCGACCGCTACATCGAGGCATACGAACTTCTCACGGGACGTAAGTTTGCCGACTTTCTGACAGAGATGGGAGCATCGTGACGTACTCGTTCACGGTATCGATCGCACGCAAGCCCGGTCTCTCTGACCCGGAGGGCACAACCACCAAGAAGGCGCTCAATGACCTTGGCTTCGATGGCGTGAGTCACGTTTCCTTCGGCCGCACGATCACCGTCGACGTCGAAGCACCCTCTGCCGAGGCCGCCGAGGAACAGATCACCTCGATGTGCGAGAAGCTGTTGGCGAACCCCGTCATGGAGACCTACCACATCGAGGCAAAGCCGTGACAATCGCCGTTGTGGTGTACCCGGGCACCAACTGCGAACTCGACATAATCCATGCGCTCAACCTTCACGGCGCCGATACCGAGATGGTGTGGCATCGCGACACCGATCTCTCCGGGGCCGACGGCATCGTGCTTCCCGGCGGCTTCGCCCACGGCGACTACCTCCGCACCGGTGCGATTGCACGTTTCTCCCCCATCATGGAGGAGGTCTCCCGCCTCGCGAATGAAGGCGTTCCGACGCTTGGCATCTGCAACGGCTTCCAGATCCTCACCGAAGCCGGCCTACTGCCGGGTGCCCTTGTTGCGAACCGCGACCTGAAGTTCATCTGCGAGCCAACGCATCTCCGGGTCGAGTCAACAGACAGCATCCTGACGCGTGCCGCCGAAGTCGGACAGATACTCGAGATCCCACTCAACTCCTATGAAGGCAACTACGTAGCGGACGACATCGTCCGCATCGAAGCCGAGGGCGACATCATCCTGCGTTACTCCGACCAGGCAGGCACTGTCGATGCATCGACCAACCCCAATGGTTCGACGAACAACATCGCTGGGATCACGAACGCCGCACGGAACGTCGCCGGGCTCATGCCTCACCCGGAGAGGGCATCAGAACAGATCCTTGGCTCGGGGGACGGCGTCGTCCTCATCGAGGGATTCATCGCCTCAACAGAACTGGTGACTGCGTGACCACCATGCAGGCGCCAGACCACATCAAGCTCGGAATGACGGACGATGAGTACCGCGACGTTATCCGCATTCTCGGCCGCGAACCTCTCGCTGCGGAGTTGGCGATGTACTCGGTCATGTGGTCAGAGCACTGCTCCTACAAATCCTCGCGCTCACATCTCGGCCGATTCAAGAGCGATCAGCCGTGGGTCGTCGTCGGCCCTGGCGAGAACGCCGGCGTGGTGGACCTCGGGGACGGATGGCTTGCAGCGCTGCGTATCGAGAGCCACAACCACCCTTCGTATGTCGAGCCGTATCAGGGAGCCGCAACGGGGGTCGGTGGGATCCTGCGAGACGTGTTCACGATGGGTGCCCGGCCAATCGCCGTGTGGGATCCCCTCCGCTTCGGACCGCTCGACGAACCACACAACAGATACCTCCTCGAAGGCGTTGTCTCGGGGATAGCGGGCTATGGCAACGCTGTTGGAGTCCCAACGCTCGGTGGCGAGATCGAATTCGCCGACCGATTCTCAAAGAACCCGCTCGTCAACGTGATGGCACTCGGACTCCTCAAGAAGGAGCAGCTCGTGCTCTCGGGTGCCTCCGGAGAGGGCAACCTCGCGATCCTGCTCGGCAACGCAACCGGCCGCGACGGCATCGGCGGAGCTTCGATCCTTGCCTCAGCTTCCTTTGAGGAAGGCGACGAGGCGAAGCGCCCGAATGTTCAGGTGGGCGACCCATTCGAGGAGAAGAAACTGATCGAGGCGTGCCTCGAGTTGTATGACAAGAACCTCGTCGTTGCCATCCAGGATCTCGGTGCGGCAGGGATCTCGTGTGCAACCTCGGAGGTCGCGGGAAATGGTGGCATGGGGATGGATGTCGATCTCGACAGCGTCCACCTGCGTGAGCACGACATGAACCCGGGCGAGATCCTCATGTCCGAGTCACAAGAGCGCATGCTTGCTGTCGTGACGCCGGAGAACGAGGCCGAAGTGCTCGCGATTGCAGACAAGTGGGAGATCGAAGCGTCGACCATCGGCACCATCAAGGAAGGCCCGGACCTCACGATCTACTCGAAGGGCGAGCTGGTCGGCGAGGTTCCCGCGGCATCGCTTGCCGATGATGCCCCCAAGTACGACCGGCCTTCGGAGCGCCCTGACTACCTCGATGCGGCATGGGCGAACGAGCCGAAGGTTCCAACGGATCTCAACGCTGGTGACGTCCTGCGCGTCCTGCTCGACGATCCGGCGATAGGTGACCGATCCTGGATCTCGCGCCAGTACGACCACATGCTGTTCCTCAACACGGTCATCGAGCCCGGCCACGACGGATCACTCCTGCGGATCAAGGGAACCGAGAAGGCGATGGCGGTCTCCACTGACGGTGACTCGCTGCGCACCTATCTCGACCCGAGGCGCGGATCGGCACGGATCGTGTACGAATCTGCTCTCAACGTTGCGGTCACTGGTGCAAGCCCCTACGCCCTGGTCGACAACCTCAACTTCGGGAACCCCGAGGAGCCTGGTGTCATGTGGCAGTTCATCGAGTCCGTCGATGGGATGGCCGCAGCCTGCGAGGAACTCAACGTCCCCGTTGTCGGTGGAAACGTGTCGTTCTACAACCAGACGGATGGCGTGGACATCTACCCAGCTCCGGTTGTCGGCATGCTTGGATTCTGCGATCCGATGCCTGCAGATCCACCAAGGCTCGACAGGGCCACCGATGGCATGTCCGTCTGGCTTGTCGGACCAGATGCGCAAGGCGATTTCGCTGCATCGGCGTACGACAGGATCATCAACGGCAACCTCGGAGGAAGACCAACCGATGCCGATCCGGAGATGGCTCGACGGGTCATCGAGGCAGCCGTCAGCCTCGCATTCGATACGCCAGTTCTCCACGACATATCGACAGGAGGGCTCGCTGTCGCCCTCGCTGAGATCGCCATCAAGTCCAACACGGGAATGATGATCGAAGGCCTATCCGGATCGGAACTCTTCGACGAGACACCGTTGCGCTTCATTGCCATCGGCCACGGGAGCGAGTTCACATCAGAAGTACCGCATCGCAGGATCGGAACCGTTGGTGGCGATGCTCTCGATTTCGGTCAAGTGGGTTCGATACCCATCGATGAAGCCGCCAACATCTGGCACAATGCTCTCCCCCGCCGAATGGCAGCGCACTGAGCGCCACCGACGCAACGCACCAAACCACTCAGACACGAGGACATTGAACTTCGGTGTTCAGATCCAGGCCTAGATGTCCAGGCTTGGACGATCGGGCTACGAGTCCTTGCTGGCCTTGCGTAGCTCGTTGAAGCTGTGGACCATCTCGCGGACAGCTTGCCCATGGTTCGCTTCGTTCATCTGACCGGGGATCTCGCCTGCGGCGAGGATGCTGTGGACATCGAGCGCGTGGCCACGTCCAAATGCGTTCCCGTTGCCGTTGCCCCGGTCCATGGCTGCAGCAATTACTTCCCTGGCACGTTCGCGTCCGGTCAGCTTGTCGCCCTGCTTGTTGAGTCCCCTGGCCCTGTTGACCTGACCGGGCGCATCAGCTGCTTTCCCCTGAGAATTCTCAAGACCCTGCAGCGTCGCTTGGGCAGCGCGCTCGAGGCCGGTCGCTTTCTCCTCGGCCACGGCAACGGTGGCAAGCATGCCGACGAGCAGCCCAACCAGAGCGAGTACAACAACAGATCTCTTCATGGCAACCACTCTACGCCTCCAGCCGACCACTGTCCATACGTCATGGCGACATCTCCTCCAGAATCGACGTGTGCTCAGGACACAGATACCCAACCGACACACCCAGCAACCAACCTGACAGATCAAGCAGCTCGTCTGGAGCGGAGTCAGGGTCCCCGCCAGAGAGCGTTGTCACATACTCGGTGAGGAGGTCGACGGGGTCATCTCCTGCACCGAGTCGTTCACAGAACAGCAGACCGGTGGCGACAAAGACCTCCGGATCCTCCCCGAGAGCCTCTTCGTACACGGACCCAGCAACGAACTCGTCAAGTGCAGCGACGAACTCCAGAACCTCATCTGACACGTCATCGATTGTCGCTTCGGAATCGTCGACTGTGCCTGTGTCGACCGTGGTCGTTGCGGCAACATCGATGACCGAGGTCGTGGTGGATTCCGCAGAGGCTGACGACACCGAAGTTGATGACACAACCTGGGGCACCGTCGTCTCGGCCGATGACGAGCCTGAACCGCATGCAGCCAACACCAGGCCACCAGCCATCACAGCGATTGAAATCGAACGAGTTCTCATCGTCCCAAGGATATCGACATGCCGGTCAACCGACTTGACCGGGTCTCGCCTGTCGTCCTGCCTAAACCTGGATCCTCTGTTCGGTGGAGCGCTTGCTCTGTCGTCCTCCCTTCAGGGGGTGTCGCTTTACCTTCTCCCGACAGCGCAGCGAGGCGACTCGCCAAGAGTGGTTTTCGACGGTCCGAGTTGCCGGATTCGCCCAGAGAACCACTGCTGGATTCTGGAGGCTTCTCGCGATCGTTGTGGCCGTCGGGACCGGAACGACCGTTTGAACGCCGCGTGGGCGATCGGTTAGCCGATGTACGTGAGCGCCGCGGTAAAGCGACACCTCCTTCAGGGAGGACACGCGAGCGCAGCGAGCCTGCGAGCCTCAAGCGGCACGCCACCAAGCACCGCCAGAGCGCCGAAATCCTTTGGGGCGGATTGAGGTCGTAGCGATCTTGCCGTACCGGGCTCTCAGGCTCGCACCCCCTCCTGAACATCGACTTCATCGCTGTTCGGTCCTCCCTGAAGGGAGGACGAGGGCAACGGGCCTCTTGAATCTGGGTTACGGATGGCGCACTCTGTAGGCGTTCCGCACTTCCCGAAAGGGAAAGGCGATGCTCGAACTCGTTCTTGCCGGACTGCTCCTGGCTGTTCCAGCTGACATGCCGGATGACCCGATCGCTCCGGGTGATGGCTTGGTCCTCTCTCCCACGCCGATTGTTCGGTCAGCGGTCCGATTGCCGCGATCGAGCACCCCGAGCTCGGCTGGCGGTCTTGGTGCCGTTGCTGGAATCACAGCTATTGCTGGCGGAGCGGTTCTCCTGCAGTCGAGAAGGCGCCGAGATGAAGAACCGTTCTACGTGCTCGTTCACGGCAACGGAGGGTCGCCGACAGACTTCGATCGTCTTCTGGAGCGACTGGGGGTTACGAGTGATCGCGTCGCTGTGTTCGACTATCTCACGATCGGAGGCGGCCGAAGCTCGACCGAAGCAAGTCGTACGGTCTCGACCGAACGGGCCGCGGAGGCATTGGACCAACTGATTCGTGACCTCTCTGTCGAACATGGCAACATCTACTCGATCCACCACTCGAAGGGCGGCGCTGTCGGTGTCTCGATGATCGGTGCACTCGATGACGGTTCGCGACCACCGATCGATGGATACGTCGGAGCAGCGCTTCTCGATCCAGCGATCGGATCCGGGTGGCTCGGACGTCTGCAGCGTCTCGGCCGTGTGAGTCCACTGTTGCCGGATAACGGCGGCTTCAGCGTTGAGCGGTGCACCGATGGGGAGTGCAGAGATGTCAGGGAGAACCTCGGGGACGCATCGGGAGTCGAAGTGGTGGCAATCAGGAATCCCGATGCAGAGGTAACGAACTTCTGGGACCGGCCCACCGGTCTCAGGGTGTATGACCTCGTTCATGATGGGGGAGTCCCAGCGAGGTTCCTCCTTCCGCTCAGTCCCCTGGTTGCTCTTGTCCGGGTGTGGCAGGCCCACGGGTCCGTCCTGGAGCATGAAGCGGTGGCAGAGTGCATCAAAGCGGAGGTCGCCTCGCCCGGCAGTTGCGTCTGGGACGATGGTGAGCGCAGGGTTCCTGTCTGGTCTGGCGTCGGGGGAGGCGGAGGGCTCCACGCGCTGGAGTGACCGTCGCCCATGTTGCTTCTGATAGTGTGATGCCATGGAAGGTCAAGGACCATCCGGACCGCCGGTCGACTCGGGCAATGTTCCGAGCAACCCACTTCGCTCGTATCGAATGTCGATGCTTTCACACGGGTTTGTGCAGGAGGATTCGGATAGCGAGTGGGTGCCGGACGAGAATCAGCCAATGAGCTACGCCGTGATTCGGATGGCTCGCACTCCGGTACTTGCAACACTCCTGGTCGGTCTTGCGGTGGTCGCCCTGATCGTCATGGCGTGGTTCGTCGGCTGAGACCTTGACGGCCAGTGCCGGGCGCAGAAGAAAGACAAAAGACAAAAGACGAAAGACAAGAGGCAGAAGACGGAGGCCTCTGTTGTTTGTTGTCCATCTACCATCCCTTCCATGCAGCGATCACACTTCAACGGCGTTTCGCCCTATGAACCCGCCTACGGTTTCTCTCGAGCAGTGAGAGTTGGTGGCACCATTCACGTCGCCGGAACGGCTCCAGTCCCCGAACCAGGGGAGGAGTTGGTGATCGGTGCCCATGCCCAGATGCTTCGATGCGGGGAGATCTCGCGACAGGCGATCGAGGCATTGGGTGGGACCATGGCAGACGTCGTGCGCACCCGCATGTTCATCACAGACCCGAATGATGCCGACGACGTAGGCAGAGCCCACAAGGAGATCTTCGGAGAATCCGAACCAGCCGCGACCATGGTTGTCGTTGCTGCCCTGCTGGACCCGTCCTGGCAAGTCGAGATCGAAGTAGAAGCGGTCGTCAGCTGAAGCTGACGACCGCCGACACACGACCGCTCGCTCCGCTCGTTCTACGTAATACGACCGGAACAT
>CBETWC010000001.1:0-19301 GCA_965539925.1 uncultured bacterium | reverse complement strand
GTGCGGACAGTCTCCGTGTTGAAGGATGTGAAGGAGAAGTCCCCGGGCCAGGTGCTCATCACGAATGCGGTGACGGTTGAGATTGAAGGTGAAGACAAGCCAGCGCTGGTCGCAGATCTTCTGACCCTTGCGATCATGGGTCAATCTGCGTGACAGAAACTGCTCGTCAGGCAGCCGCGGTTGGTGTCGCGATAGACGCGCTTCTCAGCGACTACCCGCCTGCATCAACCGATCCGAAGGTGTTCTGGGGGGCGCAATTCGACGCGGGTCTCGCGTGGGTCGACTTCCCTGTAGGGGATGGTGGTCTTGGTGTCAGCCCGAGCTTCCGTGAGGTCGTGGCGCGCCGTCTCAACGAAGTTGACGCTCCCACATGGAATCGGACGGCAAACATCCTCGGCATCGGCATGGGCGCCGGCGTTCTGGCGGCTCACGGAACCGACGCCCAACGCGCCAAGTGGCTCCGCCCGATGTTCACAATGGACGAGATCTGGTGTCAGCTCTTCTCCGAACCGGACGCTGGGTCCGATGTAGCCGGTCTCTCGACGCGAGCTGTACGCGACGGTGAGGAGTGGATCATCAACGGTCAGAAGGTGTGGACCACGCTGGCGCATCTTGCCAAGTGGGGGATGGTCGTCACTCGGACCGACCCGGACCAACCGAAGCACCGGGGCATGACCTATTTCGTTGTCGACATGGAGGCTGAGGGCGTTGACATTCGTCCGCTGTATCAGATCACTGGCGAAGCAGAGTTCAACGAGGTGTTCTTCGATGACACCATCATCCCCGATGCGTACCGAATCGACGATGTAGGGGCAGGGTGGCGCGTCGCGATGACGACGTTGATGAACGAACGGGTCGCGATCGGCGGCAGAACCGTTCCTCGTGGTGACGGTGCCATCGGCTCTGCGATGGACGCATGGAATGAGTCCGGCTCCGGTGAAGAGAGCGCTCGTCTTGAGCTCGCCCGGCTGTGGGGCGAAGCCGAAGCGATGCGGCTCACGACGCTACGTGCGACCGAGAACATGCAGGCAGGCGTGCCCGGGCCTGAGGGTTCCACAGCGAAACTCGCGTGGGCAGACCTCAACAAGGAGATCACAGCGTTCAGCGTTTCGGCACTTGGCCTCGAGGGAGCGACGATCCCTGAGGGATACGCCCTTGAAGCAACGACGTACGACACACGCGAAGTTGCACGTGTCATGTCTCCCCAACGAGCGTTCCTGCGCGCACGAGCGAACAGCATCGAAGGGGGAACTTCCGAGATCATGAGGAACATCCTCGGCGAACGCGTGCTCGGACTGCCCGGCGAACCGCGGGTGGACAAGGATCTTCCATGGAACGAGGTGCCGCGTGGCTGAGCGAATCACCTTCTCTCGAACCGAGGAACAGGAGATGCTTGCCTCGACCGTCAGGGACTTCTTGGAAGCATCCGTGAGTCTCGACGAGGTCAGAGCGGCGAGCTTGACCGATGCTGCGTTCGACCGGGACGCGTGGACCGGCTTGAGTCAGATGGGTCTTCTCGGCCTGCACGTACCCGAGAGCTACGGCGGTGCCGGATACTCATTCGTCGAGACCGCGATCGTGTTCGAGGAGCTCGGACGGCGCGTTGTCCCTGTCCCGTTGCTGTCGGTTGTGATGGCTGTGCAAGCGATCCTGGTAGCGGGGAGCGATGAGCAGAAGGCTGGATTGCTCCCACCGATCGTGTCAGGAGACAGGATCGCGACCCTCGCCGTGTACGAGTCTGCCCACGATCTCGAATCGATCGATGCCGTGGCGGAGCCACACGACGGTGGCTGGTTGCTGTCGGGGACGAAGCGCTACGTCACCGACGCTCCGAATGCAGACATGTTCGTCGTGTCCGCACGGACAGGGGACGGCATCGGACTCTTCGTCATTGATGCAGGGATGGACGGCGTATCGGTCGTCCCGACCCCTTCACTCGATGCGACGCGTCCGTTGGGCGAGGTGACGCTCGCCGGAGTCATCGTCGCCAAGGATGGCCATCTCGATGCAGCACCAGGCGCTGGGGCGATCACATCGGCGCTTGATGTTGGCGTCGTAGGCCTCGCGCAGGAGCAGGCAAGTGGAGCTCAACGCTGCCTTGAGATGTCTGTCGACTATGCAAAGAGCCGTTACCAGTTCGGACGGGCGATCGGATCGTTCCAAGCGGTCAAGCACATGTGTGCGGACATGCTCGTGTCGGTGGAACATGCCAAGTCGGTGGCCTGGCATGCTGCACGATCGCTCGATGACGACGTGGAATCTCAGATCGCCGTCCCGCTTGCGAAGTCGGTCTGTTCGGACGCTTATGTGAAGGCTGCCGGAGACACGATCCAGGTCCACGGCGGCATCGGTTTCACCTGGGAGCACGACGTTCACCTCTACTTCAAGAGAGCAAAGGCGAACGCACTACTCCTCGGTTCCGTTGAGTCCTATCGCAGGCGACTCGCTGACGAGTTAGGACTGGAGACGCACGACAGGCGATGATTGACCGTCGTCGGTCGTGTGTCGTTCATCGTCAGTCGTTCTCAACTGTCATAGAACTGGTCCTCTTCTGTTGAGCCTTCGAGGGCGAGGGTGGAGGACAGGCCGCCGGTGATGACTTGGGACACCTGGTCGAAGTAGCCTGCCCCGACTTCACGTTGGTGGCGGGTGGCTGTGTAGCCGGAGCTCTCCATCGCGAATTCGGCCTCCTGTAGTTCCACGTATGCCTCCATGCCACGCTCTGAGTAGCCCTTTGCCAGGTCGAACATGGTTGCGTTCAGTGCGTGGAACCCCGCGAGGGTGATGAACTGGAAGCGATAGCCCATGGAGCCCAGTTCCTTCTGGAACGTGGCGATGGTCGCATCGTCGAGATGCCGCTTCCAGTTGAACGATGGGGAGCAGTTGTAGGCAAGCATCTTTCCGGGGTGCTCAGCATGGATCGCCTCGGCGAACGCCGCCGCTTCTGCGAGATCAGGCGTCGATGTCTCACACCAGATGAGATCCGAATACGGAGCGTACGCGAGACCCCGGCTGATGGCAGCTTCCAGGCTGTTGTTGACTTCGTAGAAACCCTCAGCAGTGCGGTCTCCTGTGGTGAACTGACGGTCCCGTTCGTCGACATCGGTTGTCAGCAGCGCTGCACCGAGAGAATCGGTCCTTGCAACCACAAGCGTCGGAACGCCCATGACGTCTGCAGCGAGACGGGCAGCCTTGAGTGTGCGAACGTGCTGTGAGGTTGGCACGAGCACCTTTCCTCCCATGTGTCCGCACTTCTTCTCCGACGACAGCTGATCCTCGAGATGGACTGCAGCTGCACCTGCACGGATGAAGGCCTTCGTGAGTTCGAACACATTGAGTGCGCCGCCGAAACCGGACTCAGCGTCGGCAACGATGGGGACCATCCAACTCCTGCTGTCGTCTCCTTCGGACCACTCGATTTCATCGGCCCTCTGCAGGGCGTTGTTGATCCTCCGTACGAGTTCCGGTGCAGAGTTCGCCGGGTAGAGCGACTGATCCGGATACACGGATCCGGCCAAATTGGCATCCGCGGCGACCTGCCAGCCCGAGAGGTAGATCGCCTGCAGTCCGGCTCTCACCATCTGGACTGCTTGACCACCGGTCATCGCTCCGAGCGCGTTGACGTAATCCTGCGAATTGAGCTTCTCCCACAGTTCATTGGACATCATCGAAGCAATCGTGTGGGCCTCGAGAAAGGAGCCTTGCAGCCGGACGACGTCCTCGGCTGAGTAGTCCCGCTCGATACCGTTCCAGCGTGGATTGGTCTCCCAATCCTTCTGGATCTCTTCAGCTCTCTCGGTGATCGTGCTCTCGTTGGTCATGATTGCTCCAATGGTTGGGAACCGGTCAGTTCTCGAGGATCTCGTAGGCGGGCAGGGTCAGGAAGTCTGGGAAGTCGTCTGCAAGAGCGACTGTCGTGAACAGCTGTCGGGCTTCTTCGAATCGGGCGCCGTCGTAGATCTCGTGGCCGAGCTCAGCGCGAAGTCGATCGGTCTCCTCGTCCGCGATCTTGCTTACGTACGAGGGTGTTATCTGATGTCCATCAGTCGTCGAGGATCCAGAGTGCACCCACTGCCAGATCTGCGAGCGCGATATCTCGGCTGTCGCCGCATCCTCCATGAGGTTGTAGATGGCTGCCGCGCCGGTGCCTCTCAGCCATGAAGCGATGTACTGGATCGCCACATCGACGTTCTGGCGCACACCGCCTTCGGTTATGGTGCCGCCGTCCACGGTGAACGTGGTGAGATCCTTTGTCGAAATATTGACCTCGGGTCGTTGCTTCGTCAGCTGGTTGGGGGCGTCGCCGAGTACTTCGTCGAATATCCCGGTGACCAGGGGCACGAGGTCTGGGTGCGCCACCCACGTACCGTCACAGCCATCGGCTGCTTCGCGTCTCTTGTCCTCGGTTACCTTGGCGAACGCGAGTCGATTGACTTCCTAATCGATCCTCGATGGGATGAACGCTGCCATGCCTCCCATAGCAAACGCCCCACGTTTGTGGCAGGTCTTGATGAGTAGCTCCGAGTACGAGCGCATGAAAGGCACTGTCATGCCTATCTGTCCACGATCGGGGAGTGCGAACCCCTCCGCATTCCGGTTCTTCTTGATGACGGAGAAGATGTAGTCCCATCGCCCTGCGTTCAGCCCGGCTGAGTGATCCCTCAACTCGTAGAGGATCTCCTCCATCTCGAAAGCAGCGGGGATCGTCTCGATGAGCACTGTCGCCTTGATCGTGCCGTTGTCAATGCCCAGCGCTTCCTGTGCGTACACGAATACTTCGTTCCACAGGCGAGCTTCGAGATGGCTCTCGAGCTTCGGTAGGTAGAAGTACGGACCGGAGCCACTGGAGAGCAATTCGGCGGCGTTGTGGAAGAAATAGAGTCCGAAATCGAAGAGCGATCCCGATATGGCTTCTCCATGTACCTCGACATGTACCTCATCGAGGTGCCAGCCTCGAGGGCGCACCATGAGCGTCGCCGGGCTGTCAGTCAGCGAGTAGGACTTGCCCGTGTCGGCTACGAAGTCGATCTGTCTGCGGATGGCGTCGTACAGGTTGGCCTGTCCACCGACGACATTGGCCCAGGTGGGGGAGTTCGAGTCCTCGAAGTCTGCCATGAAGACCCGTGCTCCCGAGTTGAGAGCGTTGATGACCATCTTGCGATCGGTTGGCCCGGTGATCTCGCACCTTCGGTCGGTCAGATCAGCAGGCACGGACCGGACAGACCACGTGCCCTGACGGGTCTCGACTGTCTCGGGAAGAAAGCCATATCCGTCCCCGGCATCGAGTGCCTCCTGTCTGGACTCTCGAGCGGCGAGCAGTTCGAGGCGTCGCTCATTGAAGCGGATGTGCAGGTCGGCGACAAAGGTGAGCGCCTCTGTCGTGAGGATGCCATCGAAGCTGGGATTCGTTTCACCGAGAACTCGGAAGTCGGGCACAGGCGTCCTTTCGTGTGTTGGGACAGGAAACGACACTTTTTGCATTTACGCAAACTCGTGCAAGGATAAGAATCGCAAGTCTTTCCACAAACAGGGATGAAGTCGAGTTCTTGATGGCAACCATCGACCCACTTATGTTCGGACATCGCGTCCGTCACTACCGAAAAGCCGGAGGGATGACGCTGGACGACCTTGGTGCAAAGGTCTCGAAACCTGCGCCGTTTCTGTCTCTTCTCGAGAATGGGAAGAAGGAACCGAAGCTCGGCCTGATCAACGACCTCTCTGTGGCATTGGGAGTCGACGTGTCGGATCTTCTCTCCGCAGAGGCGCCTTCCCGGCGAGCTGAACTCGAGGTGGCCATCGAGCGAGCTCAGCGGGATCAGGCATATCGCGATCTCGGTCTTCCCTACCTGAAACCGTCTACGCGCCTCTCCGATGCCGCGCTCGAGCACATTGTCAGACTCTACGAAGAGCTTCGAGGGCGTGATGCGCAATCCTCGTTCACTCGCGATGAAGCAAGGGCGGCGAACGCACAGCTTCGAGCGGAGATGACGCAGCGGGGCAACTACTTCGGGGAGATCGAAGCGATCGCCGCCGACGCGGTGCAGGCGATCAGCTATGGGGGACAGGGAGCGATGTCGAAGGGCGAACTCAACGCACTCGCCAGCCACTTCGGTTTCAAGGTCATCCGGACGCCGGAAGTGCCCGCCTCGGTGAGGTCGGTGACCGACATGCGAAACGGGAAGATCTATGTGCACGGGCGCGACAGCTTCGACTCGAAGCGAGCAAGGTCGGTCATCCTCCAGACACTCGGACACTTCGCCCTGGGTCATCCGGACCCGAAGGACTTCTCCGAGTTTCTCAGACAGCGGGTCGAGGCGAACTACTTCGCCGGAGCGGTGCTCCTTCCCGAGTCGGCTGCCGTTCCGTTCCTCAGGGACGCCAAGGCTGAGAGGATTCTCTCAGTTGAGGATCTCAAGGACCGATTCTTTGTCTCCTATGAGATGGCTGGCCACCGTTTCACGAATCTCGCGACCGAGCACCTTGGTCTGGGAACACACTTCGTACGCTCTGATGATCAGGGAATCATTTGGAAGGCATATTCGAACAACGGTGTGCCGTTTCCGAAGAACTCGGCCGGTGCAATCGAAGGTCAGCGTCTCTGCAGGGAGTGGGGAACTCGCCAGGCCTTCCTGTCCGATACCCGTTACACGATCCACTATCAGTACACGGATACGACAGCAGGCACCTACTGGTGCGCAACCTTCGTCGAGTCGGACGATCAACCGCCGCGTGCAATCACTGTCGGAGCGCGTTTCGAGGATGCAAAGTGGTTCAGAGGGTGGAATACGGACCGCCGATCCGTCTCACAGTGTCCCGACGGGGACTGCTGCCGGACCGTAAGCGACGAGATGGCTGAACGCTGGAACGGCAACGCGTGGCCTTCGGTCCGCCCGAACAGCCACGTTCTCGCAGCGATGCCGGTGGAGACCATTCCTGGGGTCGACATGGTCGAGATATACGAGTTTCTCACGATCCAGGACGATGCAGCATTCCAGTGAAAGCAGACCCGCAACTAGCCGAAGGTACGCTGGCGGGATGAGTCGAGTAGGCGTCGCAGGGATAGTCGTAGTGGCAGTTGTGGCGATTGGGTGCACGTCCGTCACCGTCGACACGACTGACACACGCCCGTCGCAGGGAGTTTCCTCGACCGTGGTGACGACCGTCCCGGCTGCCTCGACGACGGTTGGCCCTGATGAGACGACAAGTACCGTGCCGTCGCAGACGACGATCCCGCTGTCCGAGTTGGAAGTCACTCTCACCGAGGTCGACTCCGGGTTCGATCATCCGATACTGCTGGTTGCTGATCCCGGGCGTGGCCACGACTTCGTTGTGGAGCAGCCCGGCCAGATCGTGAGAGCTGACGCCTCCGGGCACTCGGTCGCTCTGGACATCCGTGACAGCGTCAGATTCGAGGGAGAACAGGGACTGCTGGGTCTCGCATTTCACCCAGAATTCGCTCAGAATCAGCTGGCCTTCGTGAACTACGTGGACAACAGCGGAAGCACGGTCATTGCCCAATTCGTTGTCAACAACGGTGTGTTCGATGCATCCTCGGAACGAGAAGTCCTCAGGATCGGTCAGCCAGCAGCGAATCACAACGGCGGGATGATCGCTTTCGGTCCCAGGGGCTACCTATGGATCGGTATGGGTGATGGTGGCGCGTCCAATGATCGATTTGCCAACGGACAGAACCCGGATACGTTGCTCGGTTCGATGCTGCGAATCGTGGTTCCGGGTTCTGATGGTGCCCCCTATGACGTTCCGGAACTCAATCCTTTCGCTGATGGCGCTCAAGGTGCTCCCGAGGTGTACTGGCCCGGTGTCCGCAACCCATGGCGATTTGCATTTGACTACTTCGAGGACGGGGTCGGAGCGAACGTCTGGATCGCGGACGTCGGTCAGAACCGGATCGAGGAGGTGTCCGTTGTGTTCTCGGGCCTGAGGTCTGCCAATCTCGGCTGGCCCACAATGGAAGGGTCCGAGTGCTTCCAGAGCGAGGAGTGTGACGAGAGTGCACTGATTCTGCCTGTGGTTGAATACGGCCACGATGAAGGTTGTTCGATCACTGGTGGCTTCGTGTACAGAGGTGGCGCCATCCCCGAACTTGACGGACACTTCTTCTACTCGGATTTCTGCTCAGGCTTCCTGCGGAGCTACTCGCCAGAAACGGGCGACCACGACTGGACGCCGATGACCGGATCCATCAATCTGCCCACCGGTTTTGGTATTGGAGGCGATGGAGAGCTCTATGTCGTCTCGCACGACGGAGCCATCCATCGATTGGAGCGTGTCGGATGATCGTTGTTGTCGGCTCCGTGAACATCGACCTCGTGGCAATCGTTGATGAGATGCCTCGACCCGGTGAAACGGTCGCTGCCACCGATTTCACCACCGTACATGGAGGAAAGGGCGCCAATCAGGCCGTCGCTGCATCTCGGCTTGGTGGCAATGTTGCCCTCGTCGCCGCTCTGGGCAGTGACGCTGAAGCCACAGTCCTCCGAGAAGGATTGGCTGATGAGGGCATTGATATAGACAACGTGATGATGATGCGCCACATGCGGTCCGGTACCGCTCTGATCACGGTTGACGCTCACGGCGAGAACGCAATCGTTGTCTACCCGGGAGCGAATGGTTCCCTCGAGCTGACAAGGGATTCCCTGTCGATGATCGAAGCAGCCGATGTACTCCTCATGCAACTCGAGATCCCGATGAGCACCGTCGTATCGGCAGCGAAGGCCTCCCAAGGAACCGTCATCGTGAACGCTGCTCCCGCCCTGGTTCTGCCGGAAGTTCTTCTGGATAGCATCGACGTACTGATCGTGAACGAACACGAGCGGCTTGTCGCGCTCGGTCAGGACACAGCAGAACGCGTCCCCACCATCATCACCACTTTGGGAGCCAGAGGTGCGTCTGTGGTGGATGACACCGGGACAGCGTCGGTGCCCGCGCCAAGTGTCGAAGTCGTCGACACGACCGGTGCCGGTGATACCTTCTGCGGTGCCTTTGCCGAGGCACTGGATCGGGGAGAGGCCACGATCGATGCAGTTCGATGGGCAGTGCGTGCAGGCGCACTGTCGACCGGGGGAGTGGGAGCCAGAACGGCAATGCCAACTCGCGCAGACATGCTCGACCATCCAAGAGGAGTGAAGTGACAAAACGAACGCTGATAATCGATACGGATCCTGGGCAGGACGACGCCCTCGCAATCCTGCTTGCGCTGGCGTCGGAGGAACTCCAGGTTGATGCGATCACAACGGTCGCAGGCAACGTGCCTCAGCCACTCGTGACTGACAACGTCCATGGGCTCCTCGCGTTGGCAGATAGGGAGGACATTCCCGTGTATCGGGGCTGTGAACGCCCAATGCTGAGGACTCTGGTGACGGCCGAGTACGTACATGGGCCGAGTGGAGTCGATGGCGCAATCCTTCCAGCGGCATCGGTGGCAACGGAGTCCGCCCATGGGGTGGATGAGATCATCGAACGCTGCCTCGCTGCTGCCGACGGCTCTGTCACGCTCTGCCCGATCGGTCCACTCACCAACATCGGGATGGCGATCATCAAGGAGCCGAGGATCGTTCCGAAGATCCGTGAGATTGTGTGGATGGGAGGCGCATTCGATGAGGCGGGCAACACAACACCGTTCGCGGAGTTCAACGCGTATGTCGATCCCCACGCGGTCCACGTCGTATTCACCTCGGGTGCACCGCTCACCATCTTCCCGTTGGACGTGACCCACCGGGCGTTGATGCTGCCCCGCCACATCGAAGCCCTTGATGAGGCAGGAACACCCGTCGCCGCGGCGGCGGTTGGCATGCTGCGCTTCTATGAGCACTACGACGTCGACAAATACGACATCCCCGGCGCACCACTTCATGACCCGTGTGTGATTGCCTATCTGGTCGATCCGACCCTCTTCACGGGTCACGCGGCGCACGTTGCAGTTGACCACGTTGTTGAGCACTCCATCGGAAACACATACGAGCAGGAGAATCTCGAGCCGAACGCAACAGTGATGACCGATGTGGACGCCGAACGATTCTTTGAAATGGTCGTCAGTCGTGTTGGGTCGTTGTGAACGTCTCGAGTTCGCCGAAGCCCCTTGCCGGAATCCGTGTCATTGAGCTTGCGGGCCTCGGTCCGGCACCTCTTGCGTGCACGATGCTTGCCGACATGGGCTGTGATGTCGTCAGAGTCGAGCGGGTCTCCCAATCCTCCAACTCCCTGGATGCTCAGTTGTCCCGCATCGGGGTTCGTCCCCGCACAACGATCGCGATCGACCTCAAGTCCGATGATGGGATTGACGCGGTCAGATCCTTGATCAACTCGGCAGATGTGTTGATCGAGGGCTTCCGGCCCGGCACAACCGAGCGCCTCGGTGTCGGTCCAGAGGTCTTCACCGAGTCCAATCCCGGCTTGGTCTACGTACGCCTCACCGGGTGGGGCCAGAGTGGACCATATGCGATGATGGCTGGCCATGACATCAACTACATCGGCCTATCAGGGGCACTCGCAGCGATCGGCGGCAAGGACAAGCCCATACCTCCGCTGAACCTGCTCGGTGACTATGCCGGAGGATCGATGTTCGCCGTCGTCGGCGCACTTGCGGCTCTCGTGGAGCGGTCCCACACGGGTAGGGGAGCCGTCATCGACACGGCGATGATCGCCGGAGTGTCTTCCCTGTTGACGCCGATCAAGGATCTTGCAGAACTTGGTGCCTGGACGGAAGGTCGCTCTTCGAACATGCTCGACGGCGGAGCGCCCTTCTACCGGACCTACGAGACCTCCGATGGCCGCTTCGTAGCTGTAGGAGCCCTGGAACCAGCCTTCTACTCCCTATTCGTGGGAGGGCTCGAACTCGATGAGTCAGATCTTCCGAACCGCTTCGACCCGGACAACTGGCCAGTTCTTGCCGACATCTTCGAGCAGGCATTCGGTGGTCATACGCAGGATCATTGGCAGAGCATCTTCGATGGAACCGACGCCTGCGTGACGCCAGTGCTCACCATGTCGGAGGCCCCGACCCACGCACAGAATCAGGCGAGACCTGACGGTCTGCAACCCCAACCAGTTGCACAGGATGCCGCGAGATCGGCGCTGCTGGATGCCGGACTGTCGGCCGACAAGATCGACACGTTGATCGACAAAGGCATCCTCGAAGTCGGATAGCTATCAGCTGTAGGCATCGGCCGTCAGCTGTCAGCTCTTTGTTCTTTGTTCTTTGTTCTCAGTTCTCTGCCCTCTTCCACCTCTAGGTGCTGAGCGAATCGGGCGACAACGATCACCACGACGAATGCAGCGACAGCGATCAACGCCGCAGCCACAACATCGCTGTCGGGAGCACCAATGGCGGTGGAGTTGATGCCATCGGGCCACGGCCACAGAACGCGAAGGGATCCCGCCATCAGTCCGACCAGTGCAGCGATGACATTGTCGTGGTGCAGGGTGAGTGCTTTGTGCAGGATCTGTGAGAAGAGCGCCAGACCAACAACGGCACCGACGATGAAGATCCCAAGTGCAAGGAAGTCCGTGTCTGTGACGGCGCCCAGAAGTGGTCCGTACATCCCCAACAGGACGAGGATGAACGAGCCTGAGATACCCGGAAGGATCATCGCGCATATGGCAAGGGCTCCGGCGAAGAAGAAGGCCCAGAGTTCAGGATCCACGATCTGGCCGACTGTGTCTTCACTTGTGCCCCCTCGTAACCCGAGAAGGACGAAGATGGCGATCCCAACCGCAGCGGCGATCCAGATGTGGTTGGCCTCACGCGTCTTGCGCATCGCCCATGCGACCACGATGGATCCGGCCACCAGCCCCATGAAGAGGGCAGACATCACGATCGCCTGCTCTTCGAGGAGGCGCTCCAAGATGTGGGCGAGAGTCGCCACGGCGAGCAGGAGGCCGACACCGAGAGAGACGATGAAGTGCCATTCGACCTCACGCATCCACTGCTTGAAACCCTCGATGTCGGCTTTCAGCAGGTGACCGAGCGCCGACGAACCGGCCCGGATGGATGCGATGAGTCGCTCGTAGATGCCGAAGATGAGAGCGATCGTGCCGCCTGACACGCCAGGGACGATGTCTGCGGCGCCCATGACAAAACCGCGCGCGACTGATAGAAGAACTGACCGAACCATCGCGCCGAGTGTAGGTTCGGACAGCCGAACAACGGTGGAGATGGTGTGAGGACAGTGATCCAGAGAGTGTCAGAAGCGAGAGTGCTCGTTGATGATGTTGTGGTGGGCAGAATCGGCAATGGCTTCCTGTTGTTGGTGGGAGTCGGTGAAGGGGACAGCGTGGATGATGCCAACGTGACCGCGCGGAAGGTGGGGGAGTTGCGCATCTTCCGCGATGACGAAGGGCGGATGAACAGATCCATCGGAGAAGTCGAAGGCGAGATTCTTGTCGTCAGTCAGTTCACCCTTCTGGCGGACGTCCGAAAGGGGAGGAGACCGTCCTTCACGCGAGCCGCGCAACCGGAGAAGGCGGAACCCCTGATGCGTGCCGTCTGCGCAGGTCTCGAAGAGCAGGGGATCAACGTGGAGACGGGATCATTCGGAGCCGACATGCAGGTTGAGTTGATCAACGACGGCCCGGTCTCGATCGTTCTCGACGTGGTCGAGGGAAGGGTCATGTAGTACGTATAGGCAGCGCGGACCGGAGTCGTCCGCTTCTATCGTCCTCCCTTCAGGGGGGACAACCTGGCGCTCTCGAAACGTGACCGATCAGGGTTGCGGAAAAGGGTGGTTCGACTACGAGGTGTTCACGTGGTCTTGGCCGGTGGGGCAGAGGTGGAGGAAGTCGCACCAGCGGCAGTCGGCTGATGGAGATGGATCAAAGGGACCGTTGATGCCTTGGTTGACGAGCGCTTCAACGTGATCGCGGGCGCGTTCCAGCCAATCGTCGTCCACGGTCTCGGTGACCTCAACAGGGGAGTCGCCACCGAAGTATGCGAATGTCACATCGATCGTGTCGGGAGGTTGAACGGACACTGCTCCATCGGCTGCAGCCACTGCATAGGCTTCGAGTTGAACGACACGTGACGGGTCATCGCGATGTTTCCCCGACTTGTAGTCGACGATCTCCCATCTCCCTGGTTCCGGCTCATAGATCGCATCGACCTTGCCGCGTATCGATCCATCACCGACTTCGATCTCGAACGGAGCTTCGATGTGGATCGGGGCTTCGTCGGAGAACCGCGATTGCTCGAAGAGTTTCCAAGGATCACGACCTCCCTCTCCGCCTGCGCCTGTCGGTTGAACGTCGTCGTAGTCCTCGGGGCCGGGATCATCGAACGCGATCACTCCGAGATGGTGCAATTCGATGCGTCGGTGGAAGGCGGTTCCGAGCGTTGCCGACTGTCGGGGTTTCCGTGGCAGCCTGTCGTGATGGATCCACTTGAACCTCTGGGCACAGGACGCAAGCGCCACCAAGTTCGTCACAGATGCAGTGAACCTGTGCTCAGGCTGCTCGAGTCGGGGAACTGCCAGATCGTCGATATCGAGTTCGAGCTGAGCGACCCGCTCAGCGACCTGAGACGCGATCTCGGGATGTTCGTCTGCAATCCAGTCGGGATCCACCACCGTTGCTCTCAGCGCAGCGTCTGGCCCCGAAGGGAACAAGGGATCAGGAGCGGGGTTTGGCTCCAAGAACGGCACCGATTCGGGCGCGTCAACGGACACCGACTCCATGGGGCCGATCCGGGACTCGGGCAATTCATTGGCCGTGGTCCACAGGGGGGAGGGCTGACGAGCCTTGGTGATAGTTCCATCCCATCCGTGGCCACTGATCGCGAGCCATTTCGCTGCCCGGGTGACGGCTACGTAGGCAAGTCTCCACTCTTGTTCGAGGATTCTCCCTTTCAGAAGTTCAACGCGTTCCTTGCGTGGGACAGCGGCAACATCGGCGTGGATTTCCGCGTTGAGTCTGAGCTCATATGGGAGCAGTGTGGCAATGCGATCCGGGTCGTCGTGCGTTTGGGCTGGGGCAGGGAACACCTTGTCGGCGACCGCTGGAAGGTAGACATTTCGCCATTCGAGGCCCTTGGCCGAGTGCACGGTGAGGATCGCCACAGCATCGGCGTGCGCCGGTGTCGCCGATGCCAACTCGTCGGCTCGGCCCGATTCCGAAAGGGCTGTCAGATACCTCAGGAATCCACCGAGTGACGGCGCGCCTTCGATCGGGCGCCACTGTCTGGCCAGTTCGGTGAATTTCCCAATGTTGAGTTGGGCAGTCAGCGCCGGTCCTGGCTCGAGGGCAGCGACCTCATCCCAGTAGCCGAGTGCATCGACAACACTGTTCATGATCGTCGCCATCGATGCGACTTGGGCGTTGTGCACGAGCCCTTGGTGCAGGACGACGAATTCATCGAGTCTGCTGCGTGCCTCATCGTCGACTTCGGTGATCTCGCCGACGGCGAGTGCGGCATCGAAAAGGGTCTTGGACTCGCCGAGCCTGCACCAACGTCGCAGACCGGCAACGGCGGTCATGCCGATCCGGAACCGACCACCGAGCCAGATGCGCAGCAGAGATGTCTCATCAGTCGGGTCGTCGATGATTCGGAGCCAGGCAAGCAGATCGGCGATCTCGGGTACCTCGAGCAGCTGGCCCATTGAGCCGACCGAATAGGGGATCTCCTCGGCGTCGAGGGCGTCAACGATCGCCTTGAAGTGGACGCGCTTCCTGCAGAGGACAGCATTGTCGCTCCAAGGGATTCCCTCGTCGTGATGTGACCGCATCTCAGCTGCAATCCACTTCGCCTCTGATTCTTCCGTGTCGAACCAGGCTGTGACCAGATCTCCTTCGTCCGCCCCGGGCACCGGAGTGAGGGGGAGGGCACCCGCGACGTGTGGTATCTCGTCACGAATGCGGTTCGCAAGGTCGAGAACGATTTGGTCTGATCGCCTGTTCTCGCTCAACGGAAGCGTTGGTGCGCTCGTCCCGTTATCGAGGGGGAAATCAAGAGGGAATGCGGCGAAGTTCTCTGCCGATGCGCCGCGCCACTCGTAGATCGTTTGGTCGGTGTCGCCGACGGCAACCACAGGCACCTTCGTTGAGAACAGGGTTGTGAGCAGTCTCCTCTGTGCCGGATCCGTGTCCTGGTACTCATCGAGGACGACAGCGTCATATCGATCGGCGATCTCAGCAGCGACCGCAGGGGAGTCCTCGACGACGCGAACGGCGAGTCGGATGAGGTCGCCGTATTCGAGGAGACCGAGTCTCCGCTTCTCTGCCTCGTAGATCTCGACCGCTTCAAGGAGCGCAAGACGTTTCTTCCAGACGATCGTGTGTTCATCGGCTGTATCCATCTTGATCTTGTCGATACCTTGGGGAGCGGCACTTCTGACCGCCTCAGCGTCGACGAGGTTGTCCGTCAGGTTCGCGGCGAGCGCGAGCAGTTCTTTGCGGCGACCCGACAGCCATGTCAGATCGAGATCCTGTGTCGCAGTGGACCGCAGAACACGTGTTGCCAGTTCGGAGCGGTGTCCGTCGTCCATGAGCATCGCGGAGCGGTCGTATCCGACGTATGCACCGTATTCGTCGAGTATCGCCGCAGCGAAACCGTGATACGTGGAGATCTCGGGAACACGGTCATCGGCCTCGCCGCCGATAGCCTGAAGAACCCGATGATTGAGCTCGCTGGCTGCCTTGTTCGTGAAGGTGACGCCAAGAATCCTGGATGCGTCCAGGCCGCTCTCGACGAGGTGAGCGATCCGTTGGACGATCGTCGTCGTCTTGCCGGTGCCTGCGCCGGCAGCGACTCGCAGAGGCTCGGGCGGGTACTCGATGATGGCTCGCTGCTCTTTCGAGGGTCGGAACTCCTGTTTCACTGGAACGCCTCCCTTCCGCCTGCACGCGCCGGGCAGACGAGTTCGACATGGCATGACTCGCACTGGGGCCCGGGTACGGGATCGAAGCGTTCAGAGCGGATTGAGTCCGTGATGCTGATCATCTTCTCCCTGACCAGGTCGAGGTTGTCCATGTCGAAGGACCGCGTGGCGAGGGAGTTCTTGTTCAGCTTCTTCGGATACCAGAACTCGGCACCCACGACGGTTCCGTGTGCGGAGATCGTCGGATCCTCCGCAGCAGCCATCGCGTAGTAGCCGAGCTGGATCGATTCAGCAGCGACCGCCCTCGTGACTTCGGACCCGGTCTTGTAGTCGACCACGAATATGTCAGACCCCTTGGCTTCGATGCGGTCTGCACGACCGAACCAAAGCGTGTCTTCCACGGTGAGCGTGAGTGGTGTTTCGAACCCAACAGGGCGGGCAGACGAAGGCCAGAGCCGATACATGTCGTTGAGCATCTTGATTGCTCGCCTTCGCCACGCCATGCCGATCGAGTCGTCACCGAACCCGGACTCCTCCCACACACGGTCAAGCCATGCGATGGCTTCGTCGATGGTGGCTCTTTCCCTTCCGTCCTCGAACGCCTCGCGCTCAACCTCTTCGAGCACCGAATGAATGAGGGACCCGAATCGCATGTAGTCGTTCTCTTCCGACTGCGTCAGCAGGTAACGGTCTACTGCGTACTGGCGCGGGCAGTTCTCGTAGCTACCAGCCTGGCTCGGAGACATGCGCAGGTTCCTGGGTACCAGGGCGGAGTCCGGCCCTCGTTCCATTGCGCCATACCTATCCAGGGGATCAGCCAGACCAAGATCTTGGCCTCTGGCGAGGATCGAAGCGGAAGCGAGTCTGTGTACGTCATTGGTCTCCGGGTTCTGCAGGTCCCTTCTGAGCCTGGCCTCGAACGATCTCTGCGTGAGTGGCTCCGTCCCGTGGACCGCTTCTGTGACGGCGGCGACGAGTGGCAGGAATCGGCTCGGCATCGGCCCACCGGGTTCATCGGTTGCCGTGGCAGTCCACACAACCTTCGTCGACGCCCTGGTCATGGCGGTGTAGGCGAGTCGGCGTTCTTCGTCGAGTCTGAACGAACGGTATGAGGCAGCGTCGCTTGGCACGTGGGGATTGAGATGTCGGGAGCCGAGTATGGAATCCGTCGTCCTCAGATCTGGGAGCTCGCCTTCGACGGCGTGGGCGATGTAGACGACGGCGAAGTCCGTTCCTTTGGACCGGTGGAGAGTCGTGATCGTGACTCCTCGTTCTTGTTCAGTCCGGAAGTCGAAAAGCGGGTCAGCCTCGAAATCCGATTTGCCAACGAGTTGACCATGGTCGAGGAGTGTCGCGCTGGGAGAGCGTTCAGCGAGTCCTTCGAGCGCCTGGGCGAACGCGGTCCAGGCCCGCAGGTCGCTCGTGTGGCTGGATCCGGCCGCCAGCGCCGCCACCTGGGGGAGCGTCGACCACAGGTGCCAGAGACCCGCTGGTGCGCGGTCAGAGCTTGCCCACGAGGTGTCGGCCAGGAGACCGGCGAGCGCTGAGCCGTCGTGTACCGCTGACGCGATGATGTCGGACCAGGATTCGCCACCAATATGCCTCATGTCCATGGCGCCCATGGCGCCCGAGGTCACACCGACGTATGGGCTCTGGAGTACGCGCCTGGTCGCAGCTTCAGCATCATCGGAGGCTGTGGCTGCGCCAACGAGGTCGCGTACGAAGCGCACGATCGGTTCGTCAGCGAGTCGGGACTCCTCATATGTGTGGGGTAGGTCTCTTCGATCAAGAGACCGCGTCAACTCCTCCACGAATGGAGTCGATGACCTCACGAACACCGCGATGCTCTCGAGCGGTACGCCATCGTTGAGGTGGACGTGTTCGATGTCTGCAGCGATCCAGTTGGCCTCTTCCGCTTCGATCGGGAACACGTGTGCAGAGACGACGCCTCCGGTTCTCGTGCTCAACACCTTGCCCGCGCCACCCGGTAGTTCGCGCGCCGTCACCGAGACGGCTGATGAGAGGATCTCCGCAGGCACCCTGTGGGACGTCGTGAGAACGAGCCGGTCCGCTCGTGTGCCGAGCGCGTTCTCGGTGGCTTCTGGAAACTCGAACACGTTGTACAGGTCCGTGCCGCGGAACGAGTAGATCGACTGATACGGATCGGCAGCTACGAGGAGATCGAGGGTATTGGCCGCGAGTCCGAGAAGCAGCCGCGCCTGTGCAGGCGACGTGTCCTGGTACTCATCGGCAACGACGAGCCGATAGGGGGCCGCGACCTCTGGCCATGTCTCCACGGCGCGAACGGCGTCGGCGAGGATGCGTCCGTAGTCGGTACGCCCGGCCTCCACCTGTGCATCGAGATACCGATCGAAGAACCCGGGGACTCCGCGCCACTGATCTCTTCGGTGATCGGAGATGTCGGATGAATCGAGGAGGTGCTCGTGACAGCGGAGAATGAAATTCGTCATCTCTGCCGCCATCTGCGGGGTTCGGAGTATCTGCTTGAACCCTGTGTGCCACGACGCGGGATCCTCGTCTCGCAGGAGCGCAGCGACGAAGTGCTCCTGCTCTGAGCCAGCGAGCACGGTTGGCGGAGATGCCCAACCGAGGTCGACGGCATGCGATTCCACGATTCGGATCGCAAGCGAGTGATACGTCGATACGTTCACACGGTACGAGTCGCCGCCGAGCGGCTCGAACAGCCTTGCCCTGACGTCGTTGGCTCCCTGTCGCGAGAACGTGAGTACGAGAACCTGATTCGGATCGACATCACCAGTGGCAATGGCGTGGCTCACCCGATCACAGAGGAACTGTGTCTTCCCTGTACCGGGTCCGCCCACAACGATCTGGGGAACCCCTACGAGTGATCGGTGATCCTTCCAATCAGCCGGGTCGATCCTTGTCTCTCGAACGGATCCGTGCTGCGTCGACGGGTCTCCACTGCGGTTGTCGTCAGCCATTGGACTCCGACTGGCTCGTCCTCTCGTGCTCCCACGCAGGGCAGATGGTGTCCTTGAAGTCGCACCAATTGCACAGAGCAGAGGTCTTGGCAGGCCACGTGTCCGTTGCAATGGCTTTCTCTATCGCTCCCCAAAGGGCAGCGAGTTGCTTCTGCATGGCGTCGAGCTGTGCGTCGGTGATCTCCATCGTGTACTCGGTTGGACCGTTCAGGTACAGCAGTCTGATGCGAGACGGAGTCACACCTTGCGAGATCCGGATGAGCAGCGCATAGATCTTGAGAGCAAAGAAGGCCTTGTTCGCATACCTCTCGCCGGGGGCCTTGCCTGTCTTGTAGTCCGTGATCACCAGAGCTGTTGTATCGACTCCGTCGGGCCCGACCTCGCCGGCGCAACAACGCGGCGAGACGTCGACTACCTGCAGCGAATCATCGTCGAACCCGACCAACTCGTCGCCGAGGGCGACGCGATAGCGACCGAGCTCGTCGAGCAGTTCGGCGGCCTGGTCATGCCC